>DAMABW010000550.1:0-3046 GCA_031999925.1 Massilia sp.
CGGCGTCCTTCACGACCGGGACCACCAGGCCGTTCGGGGTGTCGGCCGCGAAGCCGATGTTGTAGTACTGCTTGACGATGAGGGCCGAACCGTCTTCGCTGATCGACGAGTTGAATTGCGGGTACTTCTTCAGCGCGGCGACCGAGGCCTTGATCACGAAAGCCAGCATGGTCAGCTTGACGGCAGACTTCTGCTTGGCCAGCGCGGCGTTCGAATCGACGCGGAACTGTTCCAGGTCGGTGACGTCGGCTTCGTCGAACTGCGTGACGTGCGGGATCATGACCCAGTTGCGGTGCAGGTTCGGGCCGCTGATCTTCTTGATGCGCGAGAGCGGCACGGTTTCGGTGGCGCCGAACTTCGAGAAGTCGAGCGACGGCCATGGCAGCAGGTCCAGGCCGACGCCGGAACCGCCCTTGGCCGCCGGCGCGGCGGCCGGTGCGGCCATCACGCCCTTGACGAAGTTCTGCACGTCCTGCTGGGTGATGCGGTTCTTCGGGCCGGTGCCCGGCACGCGCGACAGATCGACGCCGAGTTCGCGCGCGAACTTGCGGATCGATGGGGAGGCGTGGGCTTTCGAGGCATCGCCGGCTGGTGCGGCGGCAGGCGCCGGTGCGGCAGCTGGTGCCGGAGCTGGCGCAGGTGCTGGCGCAGCAGCTGGTGCGGGTGCTGGAGCAGCAGGAGCCGGCGCAGGCGCGGCAGCAGGAGCCGGTGCGGCTTCAGCAGCCGGAGCAGCCGGCGCGGCAGCGCCGCCTTCCGCTTCTTCCAGCATCAGCACGAGCGAACCTTCGGCAACCTTGTCGCCGACCTTCACTTTGATTTCCTTGACCACGCCGGCATGGCTCGACGGGATCTCCATCGACGCCTTGTCGGATTCGACGGTCACCAGCGACTGGTCGACCTTGATCGTGTCGCCCGGCTTGACCATCAGTTCGATGACTTCGACTTCCTTGAAGTCGCCGATGTCCGGGACTTTGACTTCCACAATGCTCATAGTGTTAGCTCCGTTATTTTTTATAGGGTGCACGCCGCTCCTCCCTCCTCAGAGGGCGGAGCGGCGCAACACAACTTGCATTACTGGGTCACCGGATTCGGCTTGTTCGCATCGATGCCGTACTTGGCGATCGCCTGGGCCACGACCGACTTGTCGATCTTGCCTTCGTCGGCCAGCGCGCGCAGGGCGGCAACTACGACGTAGTAGCGGTTCACCTCGAAGAACTCGCGCAGCTTCACACGCGAATCCGAGCGGCCGAAGCCGTCGGTGCCGAGCACCTTATAGGTGCGGTCCTTCGGCATGTAGGCGCGGATCTGTTCGGCGAACATGCGCATGTAGTCGGTGGTCGCGACGATCGGGCCGGTGCTGTCCTGCATCAGCGAGGTCACGTACGGCACGCGCTGCGGCAGTTCCGGGTTGACCATGTTCCAGCGCTCGCAATCCTGGCCGTCACGGGCCAGCAGCGTCAGCGACGGTGCGGACCAGACGTCGGCGGCGATGCCCCAGTCGGCCGAGAGCAGCTCGGCGGCGAAGATCGACTCGCGCAGGATGGTGCCACAGCCGATCAGCTGGACGCGGTGCTCGGTTTCGCCGCCCTTCTTGAACAGGTACATGACCTTCAGGATGCCCTCTTCGGTGCCGGCGGTGAGGCCTGGCTGCTCGTAGTTCTCGTTCATGATGGTGATGTAGTAGAACACGTCTTCCTGTTCTTCCACCATACGGCGCAGGCCGTCACGGATGATCACCGCCACTTCGTGACCGAAGGTCGGGTCGTACGGCAGGCAGTTCGGAACCGTGGCCGCGATGATGTGGCTGTGGCCGTCCTCGTGCTGCAGGCCTTCGCCGTTCAGCGTGGTGCGGCCGGCGGTGCCGCCCATCAGGAAGCCGCGTGCACGGATGTCGCCAGCCAGCCAGACCAGGTCGCCCACGCGCTGCATGCCGAACATCGAGTAGAAGGTGTAGAACGGCACCATGGTGCGGTTGTTCGACGAGTACGAGGTCGCTGCGGCGATCCATGAGCTCATGCCGCCCGCTTCGTTGATCCCCTCTTGCAGGATCTGGCCGGCCTTGTCTTCGCGGTAGTACATGACCTGGTCTTTATCGACCGGCTCGTACAACTGGCCCTGCTGGTTGAAGATGCCGATCTGGCGGAACAGGCCTTCCATACCGAAGGTACGCGATTCGTCGACCAGGATCGGGACGATGCGCTGACCCAGGCTCGGGTCCTTCAGCAGGCTGGTGATCACGCGCACATACGACTGCGTGGTCGAGATCTCGCGGCCCGGCGCGGTCGGTTCCAGCACGGCCTTGAACGATTCGAGCGGTGGCACCACCAGTTGCTCGTCCGCCTTCGAACGGCGCTGCGGCAGGTAGCCGCCCAGGGCCGCGCGGCGCTCGTGCAGGTACTTCATTTCCGGCGCGTCGTCGGCCGGCTTGAAGAACGGGATCTCGGCCAGCTTGTCGTCAGGAATAGGGATCGCAAAGCGGTCGCGCATTTCGCGGATGGCTTCGTCGTCCAGTTTCTTGGTCTGGTGCGCGGTGTTGCGCGCCTCGCCCGACTTGCCCATGCCGAAGCCCTTGACGGTCTTCACCAGCAGCACGGTCGGGGTGCCCTTGTTCTCTTGCGCGTTCTTGAAGGCGGCGTAGATCTTGTGCGGGTCGTGGCCGCCGCGGGTCAGGCGCCAGATGTCGTCGTCGCTCATGTTGGCGACCATCTTCAGCAGCTCAGGGTGCTTGCCGAAGAAGTGCTTGCGCACGTAGGCGCCATCCTTGGCCTTGTAGTTCTGGTATTCGCCGTCGACGGTTTCCATCATCACGCGCTGCAGGATGCCGTCCTTGTCTTTCGACAGCAGGGCGTCCCACTGCGAGCCCCAGATGACTTTCACGACGTTCCAGCCGGCGCCGCGGAAGTCGGCTTCGAGTTCCTGGATGATCTTGCCGTTGCCGCGCACCGGGCCGTCGAGGCGCTGCAGGTTGCAGTTGATGACGAAGATCAGGTTGTCGAGCTTCTCGCGACCGGCCAGGGCGATGGCGCCGAGCGATTCCGGCTCGTCG
>DAMABW010000551.1:0-3031 GCA_031999925.1 Massilia sp.
CTGCGCTACGCGGAAGTCGAAGGCCAGTTGCGCAAGTTCATGTCGGTGGTGAAGGTGCGCGGCAGCAGCCACAGCAACGATGTGCGCGGCTACCGTATCACCGACAGCGGTATCGAGGTCGAAGAGTTGCCAACCCAGGTCGAGGGAACGCTGACCGGCGGCATGGTGCTGCGTCCCTCCACGCGCTGAAAAAATAACATGGGAGACCGAGGAATGTTTCACGAAGACGAAAGCAATTCGATGCAGCGTTCCTTGCAATCCGGTTCGGAGCAGCTCACGCCCGACCCGCTCAGCGCCACGCTGCTGCGCCACATCGGCGCCCTCGAGGACGAAGTGGCGCGCCTGCGCGAGTCGCTGCGCGAAAAGGACGCCCTCGAAGCGACGGTCACGCGCCTGCGCGAAGCCAACGAACACCTGGTGGTCGCCGCCATCAATGCCCAGGGCTCGCGCGACGATGCCGAAGCCACCAACCGCCGCCAGAACGAATTCCTGGCCATGCTGGCGCACGAACTGCGCAACCCGCTGGTTCCGATCAGCATGTCGGCCACGCTGCTGGAACGCTCGGCCGACGCTTCGCCGCAGCTGCTCAACTTCTCGAAAGTGATCCGGCGCCAGGTCGACCACATGGCGCGCCTGCTCGACGACCTGCTCGACGCCGCGCGCATCAGCAGCGGCAAGATCACCCTCAGCCTGGAGCCGATGCCGGTCTCGAACGCCATCGACCAGGCCCTGGAAACCGTGCTGCCGCGCATCCGCGAGCGCGGCCAGCACCTGTACCTGAACCTGCCGCCCGAGCCGGTCGGCACCCGCGGCGACCGCGTGCGCCTGACCCAGGTGTTCACCAACCTGATCGGCAACGCCTCGAAGTACACCGGCGACGGCGGCAATGTCCACGTCGACGTCACGGCGGAGGCGGGCGAAGTGGTGGTGGCGGTGCGCGACAACGGCACCGGCATCGCGCCCGAGGTACTGCCGCATATCTTCGACCTGTTTACCCAGGGACCGCGCTCGCTGGCGCGCTCCGAGGGCGGCCTGGGCGTGGGCCTGAACGTGGTGCGCAACCTGGTGTCGATGCACGGCGGGACGGTGCGCGCCGAGAGCGACGGCGCCGGCAAGGGCAGCCGCTTCGTGGTGCGCCTGCCCCTGTCGGCGCTGGCGCGCGGCGAACCGCCGCGCGAAGCCAGTGCGGCTGCGCCGAAGGGCTGCTGCCGCGTGCTGCTGGTGGAGGACAATATCGATGCCTGCGAAACCCTGAAGGCCTTCCTCGAACTCGAAGCGCACGACGTCACCATGGCGCACGACGGCAAGGTCGGACTCGAGGCCATGCTGGCGCAGGACTTCGACGTGGTCGTCTGCGACATCGGCCTGCCCGGCATGGATGGACTCGAAGTGGTGGCGCGCCTGCGCGCATCGAGCCTGGGCGCGCAGCCGGTGGCGATCGGGCTGTCGGGCTATGGCCAGGCCGAAGACCGTTCGCGCGCACTCGCCGCCGGCTTCGATCATTACCTGGTGAAGCCGGTCAGCCCCGACGCGCTGCTGGCGCTGGTGGCGGCGCGCGCTTAGCGTAGCCTAGCGCATCTCGTTCGACGAGCGGCGCGCCAGCCAGTCGGCGCGCGCGATCTCCCAGGCCGCATGCGGGCTGTCGTACCAGGTTTCCTCGCCGCGGTAGCGCATGCCGAGGCGCGCCATGACCTTCGCCGAGTCGCGGTTGTCCGGCTTGCAGACCGCCACCAGCAGCGGCGCCCCCAGGCTGTCGAATGCCCAGGTAGCCATCGCGTGCGCCGCTTCCGAGGCCAGTCCCTTGCCCCATTTGTCCGGTACCAGGCGCCAGCCGATCTCGTGCGGGTTGGCCGGATCGCGCCCCAGGTACTGGATGCAGCCGGCGCCGACCAGGCGTTCGCTTTCCTTCTCGATGAAGGCCCACCAGGAAAAACCGTATTCCGCCCAGCGTCCCTTCACCAGCGCGATACCCGCACGGGTCTGCTCCGGCGTCTCCGGCTGGCCGGACAGGTAGCGCATCACTTCCGGTTGGCGATTCATCGCCTGCAAGCCCTCGAAGTGGTGGTCGTCGAAGGGTTCCAGGCGCAGGCGGTCGGTGTTCAAGATGGTCATGCTGTCGCTCGCATAAAAAAAGGCCGGTTCGTGAACCGGCCTTCGTTACCTCAAGTGCTTACTGGTGCGCGTGGTGCGTCGCGGTCAGGCGCCGCATCAGCGGCAGCACGGCCAGCGCGATCAGGGTGCACAGCACGGCGGCGATGCCCAGCTTGTTGAACAGGCTGGTGTAGATCGGCAGGGTCTGCAGCGGGTCGCTCATGCCTTGCGGGACGCTGGCCAGGTTGGCCACCACGCCGCCCAGGTACTGCGAGATCCCGGTGGCGACGAAGTAGGCGCCCATCATGAAGCCGCCCATGCGCGCCGGCACGTAGCGCGCCACCATCGCCAGGCCCAGGCCCGACACCAGCAGTTCGCCCAGCGAATACAGGCCGTAGCCGGCGATCATGATCCACGACGAGGTCAGGCCGTTCACGGCGAAGGAACCGGCGAAGCCGTAGGTGAAGAAGCCGAGGGCCACCACCGAGAAGCCGAGGGCGAACTTGCCGGCGATCGACAGGTCGGAGCCGGTACGGCCGGCGCGCGTGTAGATCACAGCGAGGACCGGGCTCAGGACCATGATCCAGATCGCGTTCAGGGCCTGGAACTGGGCCGGCGACCAGGTCCACAGGTGGGCGCCGAAGACATTGAATTCGAGGTCGACGTTGCGCAGTGCGAACAGCGACAGCGAGGTCGACATCTGCTGGTAGAAGATGAAGAAGAACACGGTCTGCAGGGTCAGGATCAGCGCCGCGATCAGGCCGGCGCGTTCGCTGACTTCGCTCTTGCGGATCAGGTGGGCAAAGATGCCGAGCACCACGATGCCGGCCAGGTAGACGAAGATGCGGGCCAGGCTCTGGTATTGCAGGATCACGGCCGAGACGCCGACGGCGACCACGCCGCCCGCCAGCACCATGGCCAGCTTGGCTTTGTCCAGCGG
>DAMABW010000552.1:0-2988 GCA_031999925.1 Massilia sp.
TACCGCGTGCCGGATGTGGGCATCGGACGGCGGCATCGGATGGGCATCGGCACGATTGTCTCGGACGCCTCGATCCAGGTGAAGTACGTCAGCGGCGGGCGCATCGGCAGCATGGAAGAGTCCTTCATTTCGCGCCTGAAGCAGGGCGACCACTTCCTGTTCGGCGGGCGCATCCTGGAATTCATCCGCGTCCACGAGATGACCGCCTTCGTGAAGCGTGCCACCGGCTCGCGCGGCGCGATCGCGCGCTGGCAGGGCGCCAAGATGCCGATGTCGTCGGAGCTGGCCCATGCCGCGCTCGAGCAGTTGCGCCAGGCCGCCGCCGGCGTGTTCGAGGGACCGGAAATGCAGGCGATCCGGCCGCTGCTGGAAATCCAGGAAAAATGGTCGGCGCTGCCTACCATCGACACCCTGGTGCTGGAATCGATGAAGAGCCGCGAGGGCTGGCACCTGTTCGTGTATCCGTTCGCGGGCCGCTCGGTGCACATGGGCCTGGCCTCGCTGTTCGCCTGGCGCATCGGGCGCGTGCAGCCGATCACCTTTTCGATCGCGGTGAACGACTACGGGTTCGAACTGATGGCGCCCGAGCCGGTGGATTGGGAAACCATGTTTGCCGGCGCCACCGGGGCGGAAGTGTCGCTGTTCGACACCGAACACCTGCTCGAAGACGTGCTGGAAAGCCTGAACGCGACCCAGCTCTCGCAGCAGCGCTTCCGCGAAGTGGCGCGCATTGCCGGCCTGGTGTTCCAGGGCTATCCGGGCCAGCCGAAGTCGAACCGGCAGGTGCAGGCCTCGTCGTCACTGTTCTTCGAGGTCTTCCGCAAGCACGATGCCGGCAATTTGCTGCTGACGCAGGCCCAGCGCGAAGTGCTGGAGCAGGAACTGGAACTGACGCGCCTGCGCGATACGCTCGAAGAACTGCATGCGCGCAAAGTGGCGTATCGTGTGGTCAAGCGCGCCACGCCCTTCGGCTTTGCGCTGATGGTCGAGCGCTTCCGCGAAAAGGTGAGTACCGAAAAACTCAACGACCGCGTGGCGCGCATGGTGCGGGAACTGGAAAAGGCGGCAGCGGTATGACGGGTTCGGTAGTGACGGTCGCAGTGAGTGTGGCAGGTGAGCGTTTGTTGCTGTTGCCGGAAAAAGCGGTGTACTGGCCGGCCGAGGAGATGCTGATCATTGCCGACATCCACTTCGGCAAGGCGGCGTCCTTCCGGGCCCAGGGCATTCCGGTGCCGCGCGGGACCACCACCGAAAACCTGCTTGGGCTCGACGCCCTGATCCGGCAGCATGGCGCGCGCCACGTAATGTTCCTCGGCGACTTCCTGCATGCGCGCGCGGCCCATGCTTCCTCGACCCAGAAGGCGATGCTGGCCTGGCGCCAGACCCGGCTTGATTTGCGCCTGACCCTGGTGCGCGGCAACCACGACAAGCATGCCGGCGATCCGGCCGCCGCGCTCGGCATCGAACTGGTCGACGAACCGCATGCGGTCGGGCCGTTTGCCTTCTGCCACCATCCCGACCTCGACACCGGAAGCTACGCGCTGGCAGGGCACGTGCACCCGGCCTGGGTGCTGGCCACGCGCTACGACGCGCTGCGCCTGCCGTGCTTCGTGGTGGGAGCGCAGCGCATGATCCTGCCTTCCTTCGGGTCGTTTACCGGCGGGCACGTAGTGACGCGCGAGGCGGGCGATGCGATTTTTGTTACATCCGGCGAAGCAATACACGCCATCCGTTGATGGCCGGGCATCCGGTCTGTATTACTGCTGGGCTAGTGCACACAGTACGTTAGCGCACGGTAGCCCTGCCTGCAGAGGCGTACTTTCACTCCATGTCCCGGGTCCTGACCGGATCCATCCACAGGAGGGAAACATGAAAGCACGCAAGACAATCTGCAGCCTGGTGTGCGCGCTGCTGCCGCTCGGTCCGCTGACCCTGGCACCCATGACCGCACACGCACAACATCATGCCCGCGACCGCATGCCGGCGCCCGACATCCGCGGTTTCGACGTCGAGGAAGTGCGGCGCCTGGAGCCGGGCACGGAACTGCATTTCAATCTGTATGGCACGCCGGGCGGCAACGCCACGGTGAAGATCGACGGCGCCACCCGCAACCTGCGCCTGCACGAGCTCGACCGCGGCCAGTACGCCGGCACCTACACGATCGGCACCCACGACCGCATCCGCAACGGCAGCCGCGTGACGGCCGACCTGCGCGTGGGCGACCGCGTGGCCAGCGACGTGCTGCGCGAAACCCTGGTGCGCGACGGCGCGCCGCCGGCGGCACAGCGCAACCTGGCGGCCGACGGCCGCTCCACGAACGCCCCGCGCGCGGCGCGCTACTGCACCAACTGCGCCACGGTGGAGGCGGTGAACGTGGTCGAGAACCGGGGTTCCGGCGCGCTGGGCGCGGTGGGCGGCGCGGTGGTGGGCGGCCTGCTCGGCAACCAGGTCGGCAGCGGCAGCGGGCGCACGGCAGCCACGGCGGCCGGCGCCATCGGCGGCGCGGTAGTGGGGCGCAACATCGACCAGAACGCCCACCGCAATGCGCGCTACGAGGTCGTGGTGCGCTACTCGGGCAACGGCGCAACGCAAACCCTGCAGTACGACAACGACCCGGGCTTCCGCGCGGGCGACGCGGTGCGCGTGAACGACGGCGTGCTGTCGCGCGACCAGTAAGCAGTCAGGTCAGAGCCGGAAACGAAACCGGCTCCGATGAGGCGCTCTCGTCCTGAGAAAGCCGCATCGGAGCCGATTCTGCACTGCTACGACATCCGGGTAATACCCGGCAAAACGATTCAGGCGGTGGCCAGCATCTGGTCGTCGCCGGCCGCATCCAGCTCGGCCTTCTTGGCGCCGGCGGCCTTGGTGCGCGAGCGCGAAGGCGGCAGGCGGCGCAGGGTCTTCAGGGCTTCGGCGTCCTTGATGCCGATGGTGCGCCGTTCTCGCTGATCAGGCCCTTCTCGAAGGCTTTCTTGCGCAGCTTGGCCG
>DAMABW010000553.1:0-2986 GCA_031999925.1 Massilia sp.
GCCGGCGACGGTGGCGAACACGTGGTCCGTAACTGCGCGCGCCTGGCCGGCCAACTCGATTGCGCCTGGCACGCGGTGTACGTCGAAACGCCTGCCTTGCAGCGCTTGCCGGATGCGCGCCGCGAAGCGACGCTGGGCGTCCTGAAACTGGCCCAGGAACTGGGCGCGACCACGGCCGTGCTGCCCGATGCCGAACCGGCCCAGGCCTTGTTGGCGTACGCGCGTGCGCATAACCTGCAGCGCCTGGTGCTGGGGCGTGCCCGAGTGGGATTGCGTTGGGGCCGGCCGCTGCACGCGAAGCTGTCCCGGCTGGCACCGGATGTCGACCTGCTCGAAGTCGGTACCGGCGCCGGCAACCGTTCGCGTGCAACCCAGGATCCGTCCAGCGCGGCACAAATCGCGCCGAACCACCTGCGCTACCTGTGGGCTGCACTCGCCGGCCTCGGCGCCGCGCTCGTGTTCTCGCCCTTGTCGCGCTGGCTCGACCTGGCCAACATCGCCATGCTGTTCCTGCTGGTCGTGCTGCTGGTGGCGGTGCGCTTCGGACGCGGCCCCTCAGTGCTGGCCACCTGCGTCTGCGTGGCCGGCTTCGACTTCTTCTTCGTCCCGCCGCGCTACAACTTCGCGGTGAGCGACGTGCAGTACCTGATCACCTTCGGCGTCATGCTGGCGGTGGGCCTGATCACCGGCCAACTGACCGCCGGCCTGCGCTTCCAGGCCCAGGTGGCGCGCCGGCGCGAGGCGCGTGCCCATTCGCTCTACGAATTCGCACGCGAACTATCGGGCGCGCTGCAGAACGAGCAGGTGCTGGAATCGACCCGTGCCGCCATTGCCGGCGCCTTCGGTGCGCGCGCCGTGCTGCTGCTGCCGGATGCGGATGGCAAACTGGTGTCCGGTAACGACGACCTTGCCGGCCTGGACGCCGGAGTCGCCCAGTGGGCCTTCGACCATGCCAGCCCGGCCGGCCACGGCACCCACACGCTGCCGGGCAGCCCGCTGTTCTACCTGCCCCTGGTGGCGCCGATGCGCACGCGCGGCGTGCTGGCCATTGCGCCCGACGGCGGCCGCTGGCTGCCGCTGCCCGAACAACGCCAGCAGCTCGACACCTACGCGGCGCTGGCCGCGATCGCGCTGGAGCGGGTGCACTACATCGAGGTCGCCCAGGCGGCTCTGGTGAACATGGAATCCGAGCGCCTGCGCAACTCGCTCCTGGCGGCACTGTCGCACGATCTGCGCACGCCGCTCACCGCGTTGATCGGCCTGTCCGAATCGCTGGTGCGCGCCGACCCGCCTTTGGCGCCGCACGAACGCGACACCGCTGTCGCCCTGCACGAGGAGGCGCGCAGGCTCGGCACCATGGTCGCCAACCTGCTCGACATGGCGCGCATCGAAAGCGGCGCGGTGCGCCTCAACCAGCAATGGCAGGCGCTGGAAGAAACCGTCGGCAGCGCGCTGCGGCCGCTGCGCCAGACGCTGGGCACGCGCACCGTACGCACCCGGCTGCCGGCCGACTTGCCGCTGCTGCGCTTCGATGCGGTGCTGCTGGAACGGGTGCTGGCGAACCTGCTGGAGAATGCGGCAAAATACACCCCGCCGGCGAGCACGATCACGATTGCCGCGCGTGTGCGCGAGACGTGGGTGGACGTGACCGTCAGCGACGATGGGCCGGGCCTGCCGCCGGGCCGCGAGGAAGCGCTGTTCGAAAAGTTCGCGCGCGGCGAGCAGGAGTCGGCCTTGCCCGGCGTCGGCCTGGGCCTGGCGATCTGCCGCGCCATCGTCGAGGCGCATGGCGGACGCATCTCGGCCGGGGCCGCGCTTGAGGGCGGTGCGGCCATTACCTTCTCGCTGCCGCGCGGCGAGCCGCCGGCCGTGCCTGAACCGACCACCCTGGATATGGAACTACACGATGAGTGAACCGCGCCCCACCGCCTTGCTGGTGGAAGACGAACCGCAGATCCGCCGCTTTGTGCGCGCCGCCCTGGAGCAGGAAGGCTGGCAGGTGCACGAGGCGGGCGAACTGAAACGCGCCCTGATCGACGCCGGTACGCGCCGCCCCGACCTGGTGGTGCTCGACCTCGGGCTGCCGGATGGCGATGGGGTGGATTTCATCAGCGACGTGCGCCAATGGTCGGGCATGCCGATCATCGTGCTGTCGGCGCGCGATGCGGAGCAGGCCAAGATCCGCGCGCTGGATGCGGGGGCGGATGACTATCTCACCAAGCCCTTCGGTACCGGCGAACTGCTGGCGCGGATCCGGGCCACGCTGCGGCGTCAACGCCAGCCGCAAGAGGCGGATGCGCTCGTGCGCTTCGGCGAGATTACCGTCGACCTGGTGGAGCGCATCGTGACCAGGAATTGCACGCGGGTGCATCTGACGCCCCTGGAGTTCAAGCTGCTGTCCGTGCTGGTGGCGAATGCCGGCAAGGTGATGACCAATCCGCAGTTGCTGCGCGCGGTGTGGGGGCCATCGAATGCGGAGAACGGGCATTACCTGCGCGTGTACATGGGGCATCTGCGGCACAAGCTGGAAGATGAACCGGCGCAGCCGCGGCATTTGATTACCGAGACGGCGGTCGGCTACCGACTGGTCCTCGTGCCTTGACTGCGCAGGCCTTACAATACCGGCTTCACGAAACGAGGCTGTAATGAAAGTATTGAAGGTTCCGTACGCGGAGAAAGACGAAGCCAAGGCGCTGGGTGCGCGCTGGAATCCTACCCGCAAGAGCTGGTATGTGCCGGATGGGGTGGCGGTGGAGCCGTTTGCGAAGTGGCTGGCGGGCAGCGCGAGTGCGGGCGCGGGCGCGGGCGAACCATCGTCGCGCGATGCGCGGGCGGCGAAACCGATGGTCGGGTCAAAATATGTAGAGCTCTCGCACGTCTGCAATCCGTTCGAGGAGTGCGCGGAGTGCAAGCCGAAGCTGATCGATAGTGGGTGGCTGGAAGCGCATCAGGCAGTGCGCAAGATGCTGGCCGCGCTTTAATTCGT
>DAMABW010000554.1:0-2979 GCA_031999925.1 Massilia sp.
GGGACCGAGGAGCTGCGGCTCGTCATCGGCCTGATGGCGTATTACAAGCTCAACGTGCTGCACCTGCACCTGTCGGACGACCAGGGCTGGCGCCTCGCCATCCCGTCGCACGAAAAAGCTCAGCCCCTACAACTTCTCGCTGCACGCCGGCCCGTACAAGGTGTGGGAAGACAAGAGCGGCAAGTACCCGATGCGCCTGTTCGCACGCCAGTCGGTGGCGGCCCAGGTGACGCCGGAAGACTGGTTCCGCTACACCAAGGACGGCCTGGTCTTCTTCGACCAGTACTTCGGCATCCCTTACCAGTTCGAGAAATACGACCAACTGCTGGTGCCGGACTTCCTGTACGGCGCTATGGAAAACGCCGGCGCCATCACCTTTGCCGAAGGCCGCTTCCTGCACAAGGCGAAGATGACCGACGCCCAGCGCCAGTCGCTGGCCTCGGTGATCATGCACGAGATGGCGCACCAGTGGTTCGGCGACCTGGTCACCATGCAGTGGTGGAACGGCCTGTGGCTGAACGAAAGCTTCGCCTCCTTCATGGGTACCCTGGCCACCGCCGAAGCGACCGAGTTCAAGGACGCCTGGCAGGCCTTCTATTCGGGCGGCAAGCAGGCGGCTTACGCCCAGGACCAGAAGGTCACTACCCACCCGATCGAAGTGCCGGTGGCGTCGACCGCGAACGCCTTCGACAACATCGACGCCATCACCTATTCGAAAGGCGCCTCGACCCTGGCCCAGTTGCGTCACCTGCTGGGTGCGGAAGTCTTCCGCAAGGGCGTGCACAACTACCTGGCCAAGTATTCGTACCAGAACGCGAAGCTGGAAGACTTCATCGGCAGCCTGGGCGAAGCCGCCGGCCGCGATTTGTCGGGCTGGACCCGCCAGTGGCTGTACGAAGCGGGCGTGAACACGGTCGCCGCCGATTTCAGCTGCAAGGCCGGCAAGATCTCGTCGTTCACGCTGAAGCAGACCGCGCCAAGCAAGGCCCTGCCGACCCTGCGCGAACAGCGCGTGCAGATCGCCACCTTCAAGGTCGAGGGCGGCAAGCTGGCCCTGGCCCGGAACGTGGCCGTCACCTACTCCGGCGCCGCAACCCGCGTGCCCGGCCTGGTCGGCACGGCCTGCCCGGACCTGGTCTACCCGAACTACCAGGACTGGGGCTTCGTGAAGGTCCAGCTGGACAAGCGTTCGTTCGCCACCGCGCGCACGAATCTTTCGAAAGTCGACGACGCCCTGCTGCGCTCGATGCTGTGGCAAAGCCTGTGGGATGGCGTGCGCGACGGCCAGCTGCCGCTAAACGAGTTTATCCAGACCGCGCTGACGAATGCGTCGCTGGAAAAGGATTACACGCTGCTGAACGACGTGCTGGGCAAGGTGGCCGCGTCGAGCCAGTACCTGGATGCGATGAACCTGAACTCGACCTGGGCCAAGCAAACCCGCATCCAGCTGGAAGACATGGCCTGGAACGGCGTGCAGGCGAACAAGGGCAACGAGAACTTCCAGCGCGCCTGGTTCGGAACGTACCTGAACCTGGCGTCGAGCCCGGCCGCACTCGAGCGCCTGCAAGGCATCCTGGCCGGCAGCACCACGGTCGAAGGCCTGAACGTGAGCCAGGACCTGCGCTGGTCCATCATCCGCCGCCTGAACCGCTACAACGTGGCTGGCGCTAGCGCGCTGGTGGAAAGCGAAGCCGCGCGCGACAAGTCGGATACCGGCCAGGCCGCCGCGATTGCCGCCACCGTCGTGCGTCCGGATGCGCAGGTCAAAGCGCAGTGGCTCGCCACTGTCGAAGACCTGCAGACGAAGCAGCCGTTCTCGAAGATCCGCACCGCGATGGGCAGCCTGTATCCGGCCGAGCAGGGCGCCCTGTCCGAGCAGACCGCGGCGGCGCGCCTGGCCAGGCTGCCCCAGGTCGACAAGGATGCCGGCCCGGTCTACATGCGCTCGTACGCCGGCACCCTGATCCCGGCCACCTGCACCCCGGCCAGCGTCAAGCGCCTGGAAGCGGCAGCCGGCAAGTACACCGAGCTGTCGGCCGGCACCCGCCGCGCCCTGCTCGACACGCTGCAGGAAGACGGGCGCTGCGTCAGCATCAAGCAAGCCATGACGGTGAAGTAAGCCGCGATGCGGATCGGCGTTCCGGCAAGTTCTGCAACTGTGTCGTTGACGCCGCTCGCGCTCACGCTGGGCCTGCACCTCTTGCTGGTGCTGGCCTGGCTGCTGCGGCCCGGCGCGCCATTCGTCATGCCCGCGGCGCCTGCGCGCGAAACCGTGCTGGTGATGGTCGCGCCGCCGGCACCGCGCACTGCCGCGCCGCTGCCCCGCCCCGTGCTCCGCGAATCCGCGCCAAAGGCGGCGCGGCCGCTCATGCAGCAAATAACGCAGCCACTCATGCAGCCAATAACGCAGCCGATCAGGCCGCCGGTCTTGCCGCAGCCGGCTCCCGAGCAGCCCGACAGCGCCACCGTTCCGGTTGAATCCGGGCTTGTCCAAAACGCCCCGGCGCCGGCCGCCATTCCCGGCGATTTGCTGGCCGCGTCAAAAAGCCTGGCCCGCCGCATGGGGGCGAAGCGGGCCAGGACAGCAGCCTGACCGGCGCCGAGTCCGAGCGCAAATGGGAGCGCTTCGCGGACAGCGTCGGCGCGGCGCGCAAGAACGGCAGCACGGCCGTCAGCGTGGACAGCTACACCGCCGGCGACGGCGTCGTCACCTACCGCAAGACGGTTGGCCTGCGCGTGCGCTGCTACCGTAGCGGCAGCGTGGGCGGCATCGGCCCTGCCGATGGCCAGAGCGCCGGCAACGTCCCCTGCCCGACCGGCGTGCGCTGGAACCGGCTTTAAGGACGGCATGCACTTCGGCGCCACGCATGCCCCGCCTCGTCCGACCTGGACACCGCTCGCGCTGGCGCTTGGCCTGCATTTGCTGCTGGTGCTGGCCTGGCGCTGGCAAGCGCAGGTAGTGCCCAGCGCAGCGCTGCC
>DAMABW010000555.1:0-2975 GCA_031999925.1 Massilia sp.
CAGCAGCGCAACCAGGGTGGCAATGATCGTAAAAGGCATGGCTCGGCGGTGTTATTGTTTTTGCTGTACCGCGAGTATGCCCGGCTCCGTCCGCTTTGCATGTACGGAAACGAACATAGCCGCAAGGCCTCAGGCTCCGGCCGCGACCGCCTCGCTGTCCGTTGCGGCCGGGCGCCGGTTGGCCACGCCGAACGGCACGTGTACCATCGGAATCGTGCCGCCCGGCGAGGCGCGCAGGTGCGCCATCTGGTCGTCGAAGAAGATGTGCGGCTTGAACACGCCGAGCACGCGCGACTTGTCCATCCCGCCCAGGAAAAAGGTTTCGTCGGCCGACACGCCCCAGCTCTTGAGCGTGGTCACCACGCGCTCGTGCGAGGGCGCGTTGCGCGCGGTGATGATGGCGATGCGCACGACGCGGCGGTAGTCGGGATCGGCGCGCGCCGCCTCGTCCTCGAGCCGCTGCAGCACCGCCAGCTGGCGAAACAGCGCCGCCAGCGGCCCGGCGCTGTGCGGACGCGCCACATGCAGGGTCTCGTGGGCGTGGAATTCGTCGAGGTCGTTGTTGCGCTTGAAGACGGTCTCGGATTCGTCGTCGGCCAGCACGCCGTCGAAGTCGAAGGCAACCCGCAGTTCGAGGTCGCCGTCCTCGTCGGCGATGCGCGAGGGCAGCACCAGGCCGGCCGGGTAGTCGACCGCGATCGCGCTTTTCACATCGTCTTCGTTCGCGCTCAGGAACAGCGAGGCGTTAAAGGCCGGCAGGTAGGGGTAGGGCGGCTTGCCGTTCATGAAGGCGGCGCGCGAGATGTCCAGCCCGTAGTGCGCGATCGAGCGCATTACGCGCAGCCCCGTCTCCGGGGAGTTGCGCGAAAACAGCACCACCTCGACCGGCGATTGCTGCGGAAAGCACTTGTTGATGTTCAGGAAGCGGCGAATGAAGGGAAAGGCGACGCCCTTGCCGAGGATGGTGTCGAGGTGCTGCTCCTGGTAGGCGCGGTATTCGTCGGCGCCGCGCTCGAGATACACCTGGTGCGATTCGGCGAGGTCGAACAGGGCGCTGGACGCCACGCCAATGACGAGTTTTTGTTCTATCGGGAAGGGCATTCAGGCATCCTCGGTTCCTGGTTGATCGGCCAGGCGATCATAACAGGGCCGCAGGCGGGTGCCGACGATCGCGGTCACGGCCGGGGCGTCGGGGGCGACGGCGCCGGCATCGACCAGCAGGCGCAGCTTGGCCAGGCGGTCGCTCGTCGCCAGCACCCGGGCCAGCGCCGTGGCGTCCGGGCGGCCGCCTTCGAGGATGGCGCCGGCCACGGTTTGCGGGAATTCCCAGTGCAGCGCGATGCCATGCGCCATGCGCCGGGCGTGGTCGAACAGGGCGCCGACAAAGGCGCTGGACGCCGGCAAGACGTCGTCGTTGCCGACGCGGTCGATCAGGCGGAAGGCCACGATCAGGCCGACGTTCTGCACCAGGCCCGCGAGAAAAGCTTCGAACGGATCGGCGCCGGTGGTCGGCGCCAGAGTGCTGGCGGCGAGCGCGCATTTCTCGGACTGGCGCCAGACGAGCGGCGCCACCTGTTTCGCGAAGCGGCCCGGCTGCATGCTCAGCACCGGGCGGAAGGCGACGCGCGCCAGCAGCATGCGCAGGCCATTGCGGCCGAGCAGGATCAGGGCGCCGTCGATGGTGCGCACCGGTACCGGCGGCCGGTACCAGGAACTGTTCGCTTCGCGGATGACTTCGCCCACCAGCACCACGTCCTGGGCCACCAGCCGCGCGATGTCGGCGCCCGAGACGCTGTCGTCGCGCAGGCTGCGCAGCAGTTCCGGGATCACGGCGGGGACGCGCGGCACCAGTTCGGCGGCCAGCGCCGGGGAGCGCGCCAGGCGCGCCAGCTCGGCCAGGATCAGGGCCTCGGTGGCGGGCGCCGCATCGGTCCGGGTGCTGCCGGCCAGCCAGCAATAGAAGCGCCCGTCGAGCTCGGGGCCGGGATCGGTCAGGATGGATGCGCTTGGCGGGGCCGGCGTTGCGGCAGGCGGCGCGGGAGGGCTTCCTGCCTGCGGTGGCGCGACGCCGAACAGGCGCGCGATCCAGTTTTTCATGATGGGTTGGTGTCGGCCGGAAGGAGCCGGATTTTACCAAGCCGGAGCGCGCGATGCGTTCCGGCTTGCGCAGACGCGCGGCAGGCCGTCGGGCATGCCGTGCCGCGGACCTGGCGCTTAGCGGCCGCTGCCCGGGTTCGTCGTGCTGGTGCTGCCGGTGGTGCCGGTGGTGCTGGACGTGCCGGTGGTGCCGGTGGTGCCGCTGCCGGTCGAGCCGCTGATGCCGATGTTGCCGTTGGGTTTAGGTGCCGGATTTTCCGGCGACTCGGTCATCGGCATGCTGCTGCCCGAACCGCTGGTCATGCTGCCGGAGGTGCTCGAACCGGTAGCCGAACTGGTGGTGCCGGTGGAGCTGCAGGCGGCCAGGCCCAGGCTCATCAGGCCGGCCAGGACAATGCTGTGGGTGCGCTTCATGGTGGTTCTCCCTTGGTTGTCGAGACGTGCATCATGCGAGCACTCGCGTCGGCTTGCTACTGGCGGGATACGAGGGCCCATGTGGAAAATCCCGGACGTCGGCCCGGGTGCACAGCGAATCGCGCGGCAGCCCGATCAGCGGTTGGCGTTGCCGTTGCTCAGCGGGGCATTGTCGAGCTGGCCCGCGGTGCCGGGGACGCCGGCCTGGACGCCGGTATTGCTGTTATTCATGTTTGCGCTGCTGTTCATGCTGGACGTCGAGCTCGAACCCATCGACGAGCCCGTGGTGTCGGTGGTGCTGCAGGCTGCCAGGCCCAGGCCCATCAGGCCGGCCAGGATGACGCTCGTATAGGTGCGTTTCATGGTGATCCTCCGTTAGTCGTTGAGGATTTCATCATGCGAGCGCTCTCGACCATTGGCTATAGGAACACAGCGAGAATGCGTGTAGGAGTTGCCGGACAGTT
>DAMABW010000556.1:0-2953 GCA_031999925.1 Massilia sp.
CGGAGGCGCTGACCATGGGCATGCGTGCGATGGTGCAGAACGCCGTCCATTTCGACGACGTGTTCGTGCCGGATTCTCAAGTGCTGGGCACGCCCGGCGCCGGCATGGAAGTGGCGCAGGAGGCGATGGGCTTTGCCCGGCTCGGTATCGGCGCCCTGTGCGTCGGTGCCATGAAGCGCTGCGCCCAGTTGATGGCGCGCTATGCGGCGCGGCGCGACATCGCCGGCGGTCGCCTGCTCGACAACGCCGTCACCGCCTGGCGCCTGCACGATCTCGATTGCGCCATCGGCGCCGCCGACGCCCTGGTGGGGGCACTGGCGCGGGCGCTCGATGCCGGCGAGCCGCTGCCCCAGGACGCCTGCAGCGCCTGCAAATGCGTGCTGTCCGAACTGTTATGGCAGGCGGCCGACGACCTGATGCAGATGCTGGGCGGGCGCGGCTACCTGGAAAACAACATCGCCCCGCGCCTGCTGCGCGATGCGCGCGTGCTGCGCATCCTCGAGGGACCGAGCGAAGCGCTGTACGCCCACCTGGGCGCGCTGGTACGCACGCCCGGCAACCCGCTGGCGCGCTGCATCGCCGGCTTGTTGGGAGCGCCGGCGCTGGCCGCCGGGCTGGCACACCTGCCGGCGGCAGGCGCCGGACAGTGGCAGGACTGGCGCAACGGCGAATTCGCGGCCTGGACCTTGCTGGCCGCCGCTGCACGCGGCGAGTCGGCGGCCTGGGCGATGCGCAAGCTCGACCGGCTGCGCGAGGCGATGCATGCCGAACACGCGGCGGCGCTGGCCTGCCCATCCTCCACGGCGCTGCTGGCGCGCGCGAACGGCCATGCGCTGGCGATCGGCGACATCGAGCAAGCCTTGCCCGGCACGGCGCAGGGGCTCGATCCGCTGCTGCGCCTGGATGGAACCGGGACTGCGCAGGTGCCGGCCTCGGCGCCGGCGGCGTCCCCGGCAGCGCCGGAGCCCGCATCCTCGTCGTCCTCGATCGAGCTGGTACGCGCCTGCATCCTGAAATGGCTGCGCGAGAGCGCCGCCGAGCCGGCCGACATCGGCAACCTGCACCTGTCGACCGGCACGCTGCGCCGCCAGCCCCTGGTCGAGGTCGGGCTCGACACGTCCTTCGGCGACCTCGGCATCGATTCGCTGGCCTCGGTGCCGCTGGCGCTGGAGCTCGAGGCGGCCAGCGGGGTGAACATCGGTGCCGAGCTGCTCTACGATTACCCGACGGTGCGCGCGCTGGCCGGGTATATCGATGCACTGCGCGACACCCTGCGCGGCGCCGGGCAGGAGGGCGGGGCGGCCTAGGGCGAAGGTGGCGCGCCCGGCGGGGTAAAATAAGCGCTTTACCATTACGCTTTTCGCCATGACCGTCCGCACCCCTGTCCGTACACGCTTCGCACCCAGCCCGACCGGCTATCTCCACCTCGGCGGCGCGCGCACCGCGCTGTATTCCTGGGCCTATGCCCGCCACTTCGGCGGCACTTTCATCCTGCGCATCGAGGACACGGACCTCGAACGCTCGACGCCGGAAGCGGTGCAGGCCATCCTGGACGGCATGCAATGGCTGGGCCTGTCGCACGACGAGGGCCCGTTCTACCAGATGCAGCGCATGGACCGCTACCGCGAGGTGGTGAAGGGCATGCTGGAAGCCGGCACCGCCTACCTGTGCTATTGCTCGCCGGACGAAGTCGAAGCGATGCGCGAGCGCATGCGCGCCGCTGGCGAAAAGCCGCGCTACGACGGCACCTGGCGTCCGGAACCGGGCAAGACCCTCCCAAGCGTGCCGGAAGGCGTGAAGCCGGTGGTACGCTTCAAGAATCCGCTGGACGGCGAAGTCACCTGGAACGACGTCGTGAAAGGTCCGATCACCATCGCCAACAAGGAGCTCGACGACTTGATCATTGCGCGTCCGGACGGCACCCCGACCTATAACTTCTGCGTCTCGGTCGATGATTGGGACATGAAGATTACCCACGTGCTGCGCGGCGACGACCACGTGAACAACACCCCGCGCCAGATCAATATCCTGCGCGCGCTCGGCGCCGAGCTGCCGGAATATGGCCACCTGCCGATGATCCTGGGCCCGGACGGCCAGAAGCTGTCGAAGCGCCACGGCGCCGTCAGCGTCATGCAATACCCGGAGCAGGGCTTCCTGCCGGAAGCGATGCTGAACTACCTGGCGCGCCTGGGCTGGAGCCACGGCGACGACGAGATCTTCTCGATGGAGCAATTCACCGAGTGGTTCAACCTGGAACACCTGACCGCTTCGGCGGCCCAGTTCAATCCGGAAAAGCTGGCCTGGCTGAACAACCATTACATCAAGCTGGCCGACAACGAACGCCTGGCGGGCCTGGCGCGTCCGCAGATGGAAGCGCAGGGCGCGCAATTCGACGGCGCCCCGGCGCTGCCGACCGTGCTGGCCTTGATGAAGGAACGCGCGAACACGATCAACGAACTGGCCGACGCGGCGATGCTGTTCTACCGCCAGCCACAGCCGGATGCGGCCCTGCTGACCCAGCACCTGACCGACGCCGTGCGTCCGGCGCTGGCGGCATTCGCCGAGCGTTGCCAAACGGTCGAGTGGAACAAGGCGGCCCTGGCCGCGATGCTGAAGGAAGTGCTGGCTGCCCACGGCCTGAAGATGCCGCAGATCGCCATGCCGCTGCGCCTGCTCGTGACCGGCCAGCTGCAGACGCCGGCCATCGACGCGGTGCTGGAATTGTTCGGCCGCGAGACCGTGCTGGCGCGCGTGAACAAGGGCCTGTAAACCAGGTTTGCAAATGCGGTTTGTCTTCACGCAAATCCGCATTTGCGAAATGCAAGAACCCCCGCTATAATGCTCGCACTTCAGCAGCACACGGTAACACGGCAGCAAGTGATACAGTGAAAAACGGGGGTATAGCTCAGCTGGGAGAGCGCTTGCATGGCATGCAAGAGGTCAGCGGTTCGAT
>DAMABW010000557.1:0-1364 GCA_031999925.1 Massilia sp.
GTGCGCCATCGGCGGCGACCAGGACGAGGACGTCGGCGACAGGCTTGCCCCTGGCCTCATCCCGTGTCCACCCGGTCATCCGTTCGGCGGCAATGTTCAGGTAGTCGACGTGGCCGTGCATGTCGACCGAGACAACGGCGTCGCCGATCGAGTTCAGCGTGATCTGCGCACGGGCCTGGATGGCGAACAACTTCTGCTCGGCCTTCATGCGTTCGATAACATTGCGCAGGGACTGCGGCACCAGGTTATTGTCAAAATATCCTTTCGACAACCACCCCTGCGCGCCGCGCTGGACCGCTTCCCTCGCCTCCTGCTCATCTGCGGGCGCGCACAGCGCCACGATCGGCGTATGGTGCGCTGCGGCGTGGACCTGGTCGAAACCCGCCATGCCTGCGCTGTCGGGCAGGTGCCAGTCCAGCAGGACAGCATCGACGCCGCCCTGCCCGATGCGGCGCAATCCGTCTGCCAGGCTTGCCGCATCTTCCACGGCAAAGGGGCCGTCGGACGCGTCGTGCAGGGCCTGGCGCAGGGCCCGGACATCGTCGGCGTCGTTCGAGATGACAAGAATCCGGTTGGCCCCGCTGCCCTCCCCACGGCCTGCCCCGGTTGCCGGGTGGGCCGGCCGCATTGGGGCATGTGGCGCGCCGAAACGCCCGGCAAGCAAATCCCGTTCGAATGCGTCGACCCAGGCCGTCCCGTCGCCGGTGGGGTACTCGCGGCGGCGGTTTACCGACAGGCGGAGGACATTGACATAGCCTTTCATCGGCAACAGCTCGTCGCTACCGGGATCGGTGACATCGACTTCATGCAGCTCGAAATCCGCCGCATCCCACACACCCGCATGCAAGACGTCGGCATACCGCTTCATCTCGTCGGGTTCGATCAGCCTCATGGATGGCTCCGCGCGCCGCGCTGGCGTCAATACGGCGCATGGTAGCACGGCGTGCCGGCGCTGGGGCATGTCGGCGCCGGGATGAAAAACGAAAAGGCCTCCATCGAGGAGGCCATTCACTTGTCCGGGACAGGCACCTGGCGGCCAGGTGCGGGATATTCTGGAGGCGAGGACGGGAGTCGAACCCGTCTAGACGGCTTTGCAGGCCGCTGCATAACCGCTTTGCTACCTCGCCAGAGGATATGGTGCGCTTGAACGATGCGTACGGTTATGAGCCGCATCAACAAGGGAAGAGCTTGTCTTCCTGAATTCTGGAGCGGGAGAAGAGTCTCGAACTCTCGACCTCAACCTTGGCAAGGTTGCGCTCTACCAACTGAGCTACTCCCGCATTGGAGTCCTGCTATTGACACTCGCTTTATGGAGCGGGAGAAGAGTCTCGAACTCTCGACCTCAACCTTGGCAAGGTTGCGCT
>DAMABW010000557.1:1464-2951 GCA_031999925.1 Massilia sp.
TCTCGACCTCAACCTTGGCAAGGTTGCGCTCTACCAACTGAGCTACTCCCGCATTCTGGAGACACGCATTATCGCAGAAATTGTTTCAACTTCCAAGACAACTTGTTACTACCGTATTACATCCGACATTTTGCAAACTTTGGAGCGGGAGAAGAGTCTCGAACTCTCGACCTCAACCTTGGCAAGGTTGCGCTCTACCAACTGAGCTACTCCCGCTTTGTCTTTCGTTTGCTGCGATGTCGTTCGCAACAGGCAAGCATTATAGATGATCTGATCCGTACGTCAAGGATGACAGAGAATTAATCTTACAAATTCCCGCTCTTTTCCTTAATCAGCGGCCACGCGCGGCGCAGATAGTAGAACATCGACCATACGGTGAGCAGGCCGGCGATCCACAGGAAGACCTGGCCCCAGTAGTACATGTCGATGCCCAGCAGCTTTTCATGGAACAGCAGCATCGGGATCGCGGCCATCTGGGCGGCGGTTTTTACTTTACCGATCGAGCTCACCGCCACCGACTTGCGCGCGCCGATCTCGGCCATCCACTCGCGCAGCGCGGAGATGGTGATCTCGCGGCCGATGATGATGAAGGCGATGATGGCGTTCACGCGGTCGAGCTGGATCAGCACCAGCAAGGCGCCGGCGACCATCAGCTTGTCGGCCACCGGGTCGAGGAAGGCGCCGAAGGCCGAGGTTTCGTTCCAGCGGCGGGCCAGGAAACCGTCGAACCAGTCGGTGACGGCGGCGACGATGAAGACCAGGGTCGCAGCCAGGTTGCGGTCGGCCAGCGGCAGCCAGTGGGTGGGGAGGTAGTAGACGCCGACGACGAGGGGAATCAGGGCTACACGTAACCAGGTCAGGAGAATCGGGATGTTGAAAGGCATGAGGGCGTGAACTGGCTTACCGTTAAAAAAGCGTGCGCCGCTAGTCTACATGGGTATTGCAAATTGGACCAGATGAGCTCAGCGGTAACGGGCGGGGCTTGCCTTTGTAGGGTGGACTCCCGAGTCCACGCGGTGCCACGGATGATTGATCGAGCATTCGAACGAGGCCGACATGCCCGAATGAATTGCCGAGAGACCTGCCGCTACGCGAACAGTCACGAATGATCAGCCGCTGTACCGCGTGGACTCGGGAGTCCACCCTACGAGTTTCGCGAACGGTCACGCATGATCAGCCGCCGTACCGCGTGGACACGGGAGTCCACCCTACGGGTCGACGCCAACGATGTTGTTCATCGTTGGCGGCACGCTGCCGGATCAGTGCAGCTGGCGGTAGATCTCTTCCGCCAGTGCCGTCGAGATGCCCTCGACCTGGCACAGGTCTTCCACACTCGCATCGATCACGCCGCGCAGGCCGCCGAAGCGGGCCAGCAGGCGCTGGCGGCGCTTGGCGCCGATGCCTTCGATTTCCTCGAGGCGCGAGGCCTGGCGCGCCTTGGCACGCTTGGCGCGCATGCCGGTAATCGCAAAGCGGTGCGCCTCGTC
>DAMABW010000558.1:0-2950 GCA_031999925.1 Massilia sp.
CCGCCAGCACGTCCTGGCGCGCTTCCTCGGTGTCCTCGACGATCCACTGCGTGATGCCGTGCACCAGCGCGTGCGCCAGGCGCTTTTCCACCGGGGCGTTGCGCCATTCGAGGTTCTGCTCCTGCTTGCCGCCGCCGGCCTTCAGGGTGCCGGCGAATTCGATCATGCGCTCGGTGGCGTCGTCGCGGCGGTTCAGCACCACGTCTTCCACGCGCTCGCGCAGCTCAGCCGGCAAGTCGTCGTAGACGCCGACCATGCCGGCGTTCACGATGCCCATGGTCATGCCGGCCTGGATCGCGTGGTACAGGAAGACGGTGTGGATCGCTTCGCGCGCCGGGTCGTTGCCGCGGAACGAGAACGACACGTTCGACACGCCGCCCGAGACCTTGGCATGCGGCAGGTGGGTGCGGATCCAGCGCGTGGCGTTGATGAAGTCGTTGGCGTAGTTGTTGTGCTCTTCGATGCCGGTGGCGATCGCGAAGATGTTCGGGTCGAAGATGATGTCTTCCGGCGGGAAGCCGACCTTCTGCACCAGGGTGTCGTAGGCGCGCTTGCAGATCTCGATCTTGCGCTCGTAGGTGTCGGCCTGGCCCATCTCATCAAAAGCCATCACGATCACGGCGGCGCCGTAGCGACGGCAGAGGCGCGCCTGGCGCAGGAATTCCTCTTCGCCCTCTTTCAGCGAAATCGAGTTGACGATGGCCTTGCCCTGCACGCACTTCAGGCCGGCTTCGATCACGCTCCACTTCGAGGAGTCGATCATGATCGGCACGCGCGAGATGTCCGGTTCCGAGGCGATCAGGTTCAGGAAGCGCGTCATGGCCGCCTGCGAGTCGAGCATTGCCTCGTCCATGTTGATGTCGATGACCTGGGCGCCGTTCTCGACCTGCTGGCGCGCCACCGACAGCGCCTCGTCGAACTGCTCGTTCAGGATCATGCGTGCGAATGCCTTCGAGCCGGTGACGTTGGTACGCTCGCCGACGTTCACGAACAGCGAAGACTCGTCGACCGTGAACGGCTCCAGGCCCGACAGGCGCATCGCCACCGGCACCTCCGGAATCGCACGCGGGGTGGCGGTGGAGAGCAGGTCGGCAATCGCCGCGATGTGTTCCGGCGTGGTGCCGCAGCAGCCGCCGGCGATGTTCACGAAGCCGGCGTCGGCGAATTCGCGCAGCAGGGCCGAGGTGTCGGCCGGCAGTTCGTCGAAGCCGGTATCGCTCATCGGATTGGGCAGGCCGGCGTTCGGGTAGATGCAGACAAAGGTGTCGGCGATCTGCGAGAGTTCTTCGGCATACGGGCGCATCAGGGCCGCGCCGAGCGCGCAGTTCAGGCCGACGGTCAGCGGCTTGGCATGGCGCACCGAGTTCCAGAAGGCCGAGACGGTCTGGCCCGAGAGGATGCGGCCCGAGGCGTCGGTGACCGTGCCCGAGATCATGATCGGTTTGCGCGGAGTTTCGGGGTGCTCGTCGAAATACAAGTCGATCGCGAACAGGGCCGCCTTGCAGTTCAGGGTATCGAAGATGGTTTCGACCAGCAGCACGTCGACGCCGCCATCGACCAGGCCGCACACCTGCTCGTGGTAGCTCGTAACCAATTGATCGAAGGTGATGTTACGCGCCGCCGGGTCGTTGACGTCGGGCGAGATCGAGGCCGTCTTCGGGGTCGGGCCGAGGGCGCCGGCGACGAAGCGCGGCTTGTCGGCACTGCTGTATTTGTCGCAGGCGGCGCGCGCCAGTTTTGCAGCTTCGACGTTCATTTCATAGGCCAGGTGGCCCATGTGGTAGTCGTCCTGGGCCACGCTTGTCGCGCCGAAGGTGTTCGTCTCGATCAGGTCGGCGCCGGCCGCGAGGTAGCGCTCGTGGATTTCCTGGATGACGTGCGGCTGGGTCAGCGTGAGCAATTCATTGTTGCCCTTCACGAACAGCTCGCGGTTGCCGGCGCCTTCGGGGGCGGAGAAACCGGCGAAGCGGCCATCCGGGCCGCCGCGGTAGGCCGTTTCGTCGAGCTTGTACTGCTGGATGATGGTGCCCATCGCGCCATCCAGGATCATGATGCGGCGCGAAAGGATGTCGCGCAGCTGGGTTTCGATCGGGGAGGGGGCGTGTTTCGGGGCAGTCATGGCGGGCTTTCAATAAGCGTGCGGGAGGAGTGGCACGGTTCGGGCGGTCTGAAATTATACGTCATCGGGGGCCTGGCTTCCCGCCGTCGGGCCGGGCGGCGGCAGATTGTATCGTTATGTGTTTATTCGGACGCTTGTTACACGACGTTACAAAACCCGGCCATTTAGCAATTTTGCGGATACATACAGCGACGACAATAAATAAATGCCATAAGGAATGTGGCACGTTTTAAAAGAGATGGGATGATTGCATGAACAAAGAGTACGAACCCGATTGGGATCAGGCTATGGTGCAAAACCATGTAGCAGCAGCACCTAAGCAACAGCCGGTGGGCGTGAAGCAGATCGTGACGATCCGCCTCGATGTCGACATGCTGGAATGGTTCAAGGCGGCCGGTCCAGGTTACCAGACCCGCATCAACCAGGTCTTGCGTGAACACATGGACGCGCAACGCGCTGCGCAAGCAGACAATTAATTGTCATCGAACGCGCCTGAGGGCGCGTTTTTCATTTGGGGCGAGGGAAACAAGCGTCGATCAGACGCAGCGTGGATTCGGACGTTAGCGCCAACCGTAGGGTGGGCACCCCGTGCCCACGCGGAAGGCAGCACAGCGCTAGCCTCATAAAAACCCGTCGGGCCGCCTGGTGTTAGCAGCGTCCCGGGCATGCCGCGAACGCATGAGATGGGATGAACGCGTCATCGCCGCGTTCAAAAGCAAACACGACGCATCGTTCCGCGTGGGCACGTCATTGATGCCCCCGGCATCAATGACCCCACCGTACGTCTACATCACATCCGCCTCATGCACAACGAGCAGATCAGGCAAACAC
>DAMABW010000559.1:0-2947 GCA_031999925.1 Massilia sp.
CCAGCCGCCCGCCGCCTCGGTCAGCATGTCGGCCAGGCCGTAGCCCGACACCAGCGCCGCCACCGGCTCGCCGAAGGCATCGGCCACGTTGCGCGCAAAGGCCGCCGTGCCGAGCGCCGAACTGCCGACCCCGGCCACCGCCAGGATACGCGTGTGGATGCCGCCATTCGTGGCGAAGTCCTCGATGTCGGGGCAGATGCGCAGCGCGCTGTCGCCGGACGGCGGCACGATCAGCAGCGCCCCTTCGCGCGCCAGCCAGGGCGCCACCGAGGCCGCTTCGGCGGGCGTCACCACGCCCACGTCGTAGAAGATCGCGTCGAGCACGGCGTTGCGGCGCCGGTAGCCCTCGAGGGTGGCTTCGCGCAGCGGCGCCTTTGCCTGCACCACTTCGGCCGCGGTATTGCGTTTCAATTGGACGGACGCCAGCACCAGCGGCGTGCTGCTCCTGTTTGGCTGTGTCATGACCGACCTCCCATCGGGCATTGCGACCGCGTTGCGCGGCCTACCCGGGTAAGAGAGCGTGGACGGTGCAAAGTTTACCGCCGGGGCAGCATGAGCTGCCTGCCGGCTTGCGTGAACCTGCGGCGCAGGCCGATGGCGATCGCGCTTACCCGCGCAGCGCCTTTTCCAGATCGTCCAGCTCCGCCGGCTTGACCAGGTGCGCATCGAACCCCGCCTCCTGCGCCTTCCGCCGGTCCTCCGGCGAACCGTAGCCGGTGTGCGCCACCAGCCGCGTATGCTTCAGCTCCGGATGCGCCTTGATCATGCGCGCCAGCTCGTAGCCGTCTGCCCCAGGCAGCCCGATGTCGAGCACCATCACCTGCGGCTGGTGTTCCAGCGCCAGCGGCACGATCTGGCTGGCGTCGTGGGTGGTCCAGGCCTGGTGGCCCATTTCGGCCAGCAGGAAGCCCATCATTTCCATGGCGTCGATGTTGTCGTCCACCAGCAGCACACGCAGGCCGCCGGCCGGCGCAGCCGCCGCCTCCTGTGCCGCCTGGTCGGCCGCGGCCCCGGTCACGCGCAGCACCGGCAGCTCCACGGTAAACGTGGACCCCATGCCGATGCCCGGGCTCTCGGCGCGCAGTTGGCCGCCGTGCATCTCGAGCAAACGCGAGACCAGCGACAGCCCGATGCCGAGCCCTTCCGGCGCACGGTCCGGCGGCACCGCCGCCTGGGCGAACATGCCGAAGATGCGCGGCAGGCTGTCGGCGTCGATGCCGATGCCGTTGTCGATCACGGCGATGCGCACATGGTCGCCGTCGACCTTCACTTCCAGGCGGATCCGGCCGCCCTTCGGCGTGAACTTGGCGGCGTTGTGCAGCAGGTTGCCCATCGACTGCGCCAGGCGCACCGGGTCGCCCGCCACCCACACCTGCCCGTCGGGCTGCTGCACCTCCAGGTGGTGCTCGCGCGCCGCGATCAGCGGGCCGGCGGTCTCGATGGCTTGGGCAACCACCGCACCGAGGTTGACTTCCTCGCGGCGCAGCACGATCTTGCCTTCCGAGATACGGGCGACGTCGAGCAGATCATCCACCAGATGGGCGAGATGATCGACCTGGCGCAGGATGACTTCGCGCGCGCGCGCCTGCCGGTCCGGGGCGTTTTCGCCGGCGATGCCGAGCAGCGCGGCGGCATTCCGGATCGGGCTCAGGGGATTGCGCAGCTCGTGCGCCAGCGTCGCCAGGAACTGGTTCTTGTTGGCGTCGGCCGCGCGCAGCAGCGCTTCCATTTCCTTGCGCGCGCTGATGTCGCTGGTGACGCGCGCCACGCGGTAGACCTCGCCGCGCGCGTTACGTACCGCGAACACGCGGTCGCGCACCCAGCGCGTGGCGCCGTCCGGCAGCACCAGGCGGAATTCGTCGTCGTAGTACGGCTGCGTCGCCAGCGCCGCCCAGCGCCCCGCCAGGCGCGCGCGGTCTTCAGAATGCACGGCTTCCAGCCAGCTGCCGTGCTTGTTGCGCAGCGACTCGGTGCTGCGCCCGAAGATGGTGCCGTAAGCCGGGCTCACATAGGCCAGCACGCCATCCGGCGCCGAGAACATCCAGAACACGTCTTCGATGTTGTCGGTCAGCTGGCGAAATCGCTCCTCGCTCTCGCGCAGCTCGTCCTGGGTCTGGCGCATGCGCAGCAGCGCATTCACGTTGGCGATCAGCTCGTCGGCCTCGATCGGCGCGGCCAGGTAGTTGTCGGCGCCGCCTTCCAGCCCGCGGATCTTGTCGGCGCGGCCGGTCAGCGCGGCCGAGGTCTGCAGCACCAGCACGCAGTTGGTGTCGGGGTCGGCCTTGATGCGGCGGCAGACTTCGATGCCGTTGATGTCGGGGAGCTTCACGTCGAGCAGCACCAGCGCCGGGTCTTCTTCGCGCACCATCGCCAGCGCGTCGGTACCGTTGGCCGCTTCCATGACGCGGAAGCCCGCGCTTTGCAGGATGCGGGTCTTGGCGTAGCGGGCGCCGTCGTTGTCGTCGACGTTGAGGATGAGTGTCTGGTTCGCGGTCATGATTCGGTGTCGTCTGCGCTGCCGATCAGCGCGGCGGGAAAGCGGCGCGGCAGCGTGAGGGTGAAGGTCGAGCCGACGCCGGTCCGGCTGACCACGTCGACGCGCCCGCCGAGCAGGTCGGCCAGGCGGCGGCACAGCGGCAGGCCGAGGCCGGTGCCCTTGATGCGGCGCTGCAGCGGGTGCTCGACCTGGGCGAATTCTTCGAAAATCAGTTGCAGGTGGTCGGGCGCGATGCCGATGCCGGTATCGGTCACGGCGAACACGATTTCATCAGTGCCGGCTTCATACGAGGCCGTTACGCGTACGGAACCCTGCTCGGTGAACTTCAGCGCGTTCGAGATGAAGTTGCGCAGGATCTGGGAAATCTTGCCTTCGTCGGATTCGAAGGCATCGAGCACGCCGCCGTTGTCAAACACCAGTTCCACGCGTTCGGAGGTGACGAGCGGACGC
>DAMABW010000560.1:0-2946 GCA_031999925.1 Massilia sp.
GCAAGGAGTACAAGGACAAGATCGCCCAGGCGGTCAACCTGGAAGCGCTGCAGGCGCAGAAGGCCCAGGTCGACCAGTCGGTCGAACGCCTGGAAAAGCAGTTGCCGAGCAAGGCCGAGATGGCCGCGCTGCTGTCGGACATCAACCAGGCCGGCGTCGGCCGCGGCCTCGCGTTCGAGCTGTTCCGCCCGAACCAGACCGTGGTGCGCGACTACTACGCCGAACTGCCGATCGACATCAAGATCAGCGGCAGCTACCACGACCTCGGCGCATTCGCCGCCGACATGGCGCACCTGCCGCGTATCGTCACGCTGAACAACATGTCGCTCGAAACCAACAAGGATGGCAGCCTGACGCTGGACGCCATCGCCAAGACCTTCCGCTACCTCGACGCCGACGAACTGGCCGAGCAGCGCGCCGCGCGCCTGAAGGCGAAAGCCGGCAAGGGCGGCAAGAAGGGTAAAGAGGCCAAGAAATGAAGATGCGACATGGCTTGCTGATCCTCTTGCCGGCCCTGATGCTGGCAGGCTGCGGCGACAGCGACGTGCGCGAAGTGCGCAGCTGGATGGACCAGGTAAAACACGAAACCAAGCCGAAGGTGAAACCGCTGCCGGCCTCGAAGGAATTCATCCCCTACGCCTATAACCAGCAGGGGGCGGTGGACCCGTTCAGCCCGGCCAAGATGGCCGATGCCGGCCTGCTGGCCCAGGCGCGCAGCGCGCTGCAGCCGGACCTGAACCGGCCGCGCGAAGCGCTCGAAGCCTACCCGCTGGACACGATGTCGATGGTCGGCATGATGCAGAAGGGCGGCACCAGCTTCGCCCTGCTGCGCATCGAGAACAGCATCTACCGCGTGCGGGCCGGCCAGCACCTGGGCCAGAACTTCGGCCTGGTGACGCGGGTGACGCCGGCGGCGGTGGAAATCAAGGAAATGGTACAGGACGCTAGCGGCGATTGGGTCGAGCGCATATCGAAGCTGGAGTTGCAGGAAAGTAAGGAGACCGGGAAATGACCCAATTTGCAATGAACAGCGGCGCGGCGCGCTTGTTGCCGGGCTGGCTGTTGCGCGCCGGCGCGGTCTTGATGTTGGCGCTGGGTGTGGGGGCGGCGCAGGCGCAGGACAATGTGATCGAATCGATCAGCGCCAACCAGCAGGGCGCCAACGTGGTGCTGAACATCGCCATGCGCGACGCACCCGCCAAGCTGCCGCTCGGCTTCGCCATCACCAACCCGGCCCGCATCGCCCTCGACTTCGGCGCCACCGCCAACGCCACCGGCAAGAGCACCCACGACATCAACCTGGGCGAGATGCGCAGCGTGAACGTGGTGCAGGCCGGCGAACGTACGCGCCTGGTGCTGAACCTGAAGCGCAGCGTCGGCTACAGCGCCGCCATCAGCGGCAAGTCGGTGCTGGTGACGGTCGAAGGTGCCAGTGCGGGCGCCGGTGCCGGTGCGGCCCCGGCCCAGCCGGTGCAGACGAGCGCGGTGTCGGATGCCCGTCCGGCCGCTCGCCCGCAACTGCGTAACCTCGACTTCCGCCGCGGTACCAATGGCGAAGGCCGCGTCGTGGTCGACCTGCCGAACAACCAGACCGCCGTCGACGTGCGCCAGCTCGGCAACCGCGTGCAGGTGGACTTCCTGAATACCGGCCTGCCCGAATCGCTGCGCCGCCGCCTCGACGTGAGCGACTTCGGCACCCCGGTGTCGCGCGTCACCACCAGCGCGCAGGGCCAGAACGTGCGCATGATCATCGAAGCGCAGGGCCAATGGGAGCAGTCGGTCTACCAGAGCGAAACCCAGCTGGTGGTCGACGTGCGCGCCGTGAAGGAAGACCCGAACAAGCTGGGCGGCCCGCAGGGCTTCCGCGGCGAGAAGATCAGCTTCGACTTCCAGAACATCGAAGTGCGCGCCGCGCTGCAGGCGGTGGCCGACATCTCGGGCCTGAACATCATCGCCAGCGACTCGGTGGCCGGCAGCCTGACCCTGCGCCTGAAGGACGTGCCCTGGGACCAGGCGCTCGACGTCATCCTGCAGTCGAAGGGCCTGGACATGCGCAAGAACGGCACCGTGCTGTGGATCGCGCCGAAGGAAGAACTGCTGACCAAGGAAAAGCTCGAGCTCGAACAGCGTGCGCAGATTTCCGACCTCGAGCCGCTGCGCTCCGAGATCTTCCAGCTGAACTACCAGAAGGCCGAGTCCTTCCGCACCGTGTTCGGCCTGGATGCCGCCACCGGCGCCGCCGGCGGCGACAGCCGCAACCGCGTACTGTCCAAGCGCGGCAGCGCCATCATCGATCCGCGCACGAACCAGCTGTTCGTGACCGACATCGCCTCGAAGATCGAGGACATCCGCATGCTGATCCAGAAGACCGACGTCGCCTCGAAGCAGGTGCTGATCGAAGCGCGCCTGGTGGAAGCGAACGACGGCTTCTCGCGCAACCTGGGCGCCAAGATCGGCTTCAACGATGCGCGCCGCGCGGCCGGCGGCGATGCCGGCTACGGCGTGGGCGGCAACAACCGCCTGGCGGTCAGCGGTTCGCTGGCCGGCGCCGGCGCCGTCACCGGCCAGGCCACCGGCAGCACCTTCGACAACTCGACCCTGGTCAACCTGCCGGCGGCGGCGATCGGCGGCATCAACGCGCCGAGCCTTGCCTTCAGCCTGTTCTCGTCGGCCGACAATCGCTTCCTGAACCTGGAACTGTCGGCGCTGGAAGCCGACGGCAAGGGCAAGATCATCTCCAGCCCGCGCGTGGTCACCGAAGACAAGATGGTGGCCGTGATCGAGCAGGGTATCGAGCTGCCGTACCAGGTGGCGTCGAGCAGCGGCGCGACCTCGATCGAATTCAAGAAGGCCAACCTGCGCCTGGAAGTGATCCCGCAGATCACCCCGGACGGCAACGTGGTGCTGGAAGTCGACGTGAGCAAGGATTCGAAGGGCGAGGAAACC
>DAMABW010000561.1:0-2926 GCA_031999925.1 Massilia sp.
GACCCTGGTCCCAGTCCAGGCTCAGGGTATGGCGCCAGCGCTGCACCACGCCGTCGGTGACGAAGCGGTTCAGGTTACTCACGAAGGCGTCGCCCGGCGCGTTCTGGATCTTCGAAGACAGCACATAGGTGCCGTTCAGGCGTCCGCCGAAGTGGCCGTAGGCGGTGTTGATGCCGCGTACCGTCACCGCCAGGTCGAGGCCGCGCGCCAGCTGGGCGCCGCGGTTTTCCTTGCGCAGTTCGATGTAGTCGATCAGGCCGTCCTCGTCGCGGTAGACCAGGTCGCCGTATTTCGCCAGGTTGCCCAGGATGATGTCGTCGCCGATCTCGCTGATCAAGTCGGTGCGCTTGATGTTCCAGTAGTCGAGCGAGGCGTTCACGTGGCTGCCCAGCGCGGCCACCGCGCCCAGCGAGAACTGGCGGCTGCGCTCGGGCTTCAGGTTCTCGTTGCTGTAGCGGCGCGTGTCCCAGTTGTCGGCGCAGTCCGAATAGTTGTTCTCGACCGTGGCGCAGTACACCGGGTCGGGCAGGGTGGCGGTGCTGCTGTAGACGGTCGGGCGGTGCAGTTCCGTCATGGTCGGCGCGCGGAAGCCGCGGCCGGCCGAGGCGCGCAGCAGCACGCCGGCTTGCGGGCGGTAGGAGAGGCCGATCTTCGGGCTGGCCGCGCCGCCGACCTGCTCGTAATGGTCGTAGCGCGCCGACAATTGGGCTTCCCACTGCTTGGCGAACGGCACCAGCACTTCGCCGTACAGCGCCGCCACTTTGCGGCTATCGCTGGTGGCGCGGCCGCCTTCGGGCGCGGCGTCGTTGTTGATGTTGTCGCTCAGGAGCAGTTCCGACGGCGTGAAGCGGTTCCGTTCGCGCCGCGCCTCGCCGCCGACCGCCACGGCCAGATCGCCGCCGTCCATCTTGCCGAGGGCGCGCGAGAACTTGAAGTCGAAGGAGTCCAGCGTGCCGCGTGCGCGGCGCACGACGTCGTTCACCTGGATGCTGTCGATCAGCGCCAGGCCTTCGGCGCTGGATGGGCCGAAGGGATTGATGCGGCCATCGAGGATCCCTTCCATCAACTCGTTGTAGAGCACGTAGCCGTGGGTGTCCTTGTCCTTGACGGTGTTGACGCTGTGGTTGAAGGCGGCGTCGTAATCCCAGCCGGCCACGGTGCCGGTCATGCCGAGCACGAAGCGCGTGGCTTCGCTGGTCAGTTCGCTGGTGCGCTGGCCGGCTTCGTTCAGGCGCATGCGCAGTTCCAGTTCGCCCGGATAATCGTCCTCGAGTTCTTCCAGGCCGTAGCCCGCCAGTTGCGGCACCAGGCTGTAGTCGATGTAGCCGGTTACGCGCGCGGCCGAGCCGGTGTACCAGGTCTTGGCGCGGCTCAGCGCCACCTCGGCATAGGCCTGGTGGCCGCCGCCCAGCTTCACCACGCCGCGGCCCAGCAGGCTGGACTTTTCCGACTTCGGATACAGTTCGGTGTCGCCCATGTAGTTATAGGTGCAGGCATCCACGCCGCCGGTACCGGCCGGCAGGTAGACATTCGCCGGCGGGTCGCAGTCCGGCACCGACAGGTTGATCAGGCGGTTCGTGATCGGCTGGCCGTTGATGGTGAAGCCGCGTTCCTGCAGGCGGTCGCGCTGCAAGGAGGTCAGGCGGATGTTGGCCGGGCTGGTGTAGCCCGACAGCAGGTGGCCGAGGCGCTGTTCGACCTGCAGGTTCGGAATGAAGGATCGCTGCGAGGTGTTCAAGGCATTCGTGCGCTGGAAGTCGGCCACGGCGAACACGTTGTAGCCGTCGGTGTCGAGCGCGCCGGTGCCGGCGCTGATGCTCAGGGTGCGCTTGCCGGCGCCGCCTTCGTCGGTCTTGCCGACGTAGCCGCTCAGCTCCAGGCCCTGGTAATCCTTGCGCGTGATGAAGTTGATGACGCCGCCGATGGCGTCGGTGCCGTACAGGGCCGAGGCGCCGTCGAGCAGGACCTCGACGCGTTCGAGTGCGGCGGCGGGGATGTTGTTCAAATCGACGCCGCTGTCGTCGCCCGGAGAGGCGAAGTTGGCCATGCGGCGGCCGTTCAGCAGCACCAGGGTCGAGGAGGTGCCGATGCCGCGCAGGTTGGCGCTGTTGAACCCGCGCTGGTCGCCGCCGACGTTGATGCTGGCGCCGTCGGTCAGGCCGTTGATGTTGGCGGACACGCGGCCCAGCAGTTCGGCGGCGGTGGTGACGCCGGCTTTTTCGATCTCTTCGCGCGTGAGTACCTGGACCGGCAGGGCGGTCTCGGATTCGACGCGGCGGATGGCGGAACCGGTGACTTCGACGCGCGGCATGTCGCGTGCTTCGACCGCAGTGACATCTTGGGAAAATGCCGGGGCAGTCAGCGTACTGCCCAGGGTCCAGGCGCCGGTGAGCAGCAGGCCGCGCACGGCGCGTGCACCTGCCTTGAGATTTGTTTTCATTGTTTTTCCTTAGTAAAACTTGGGCTCATCCGCGATATTAAATCTGGCGCCAGCCGGCGCGGGAATAATTGAAGAGTTGGAAAGTATTGTGGTAAAGATGATACGCAGCCGCGCCGAAATGCGCGCTGGAGAAATTGACAGCCGCTCGACAAGTTGATCTCGCCGCACGCGTGCACGCTTGCGGCTTCGGAGCCGGGCTGCTAAGCTTGCCGGTTCCCCTTAGAAACGAGCAGCCGCCTGGCCGCCACGCCCATACTTTCTCCGCATGCAAACGCGCCGCTCAGGCGCTATCTGCATTTCCGGGCCGCTACCTGATTGCCGACATGAATACCCGCCGTCATCCACCTACCGTCAAGGACATCGCCGTCCTCACGCTGCGCGTCTGGCGCAGCGCCGCCGCCTTTTTCCTCAGCATCGAACTGGCGTTGATGCTGCTCGTCGCCGTCGCCACCGTAGCCGGCGTCTGGCTTGCCGTCCTGCACGATG
>DAMABW010000562.1:0-2925 GCA_031999925.1 Massilia sp.
TCATCAGGCGCGCGTTCATGGTGTCCTGGATATAGCCCTTCAGGATGCCATCCTCGATCAGCGTCGTGCACTGGGTCGGATTGCCTTCGTCGTCCATGTTCAGCGAACCGCGGCGGTCCTTCAGGGTGCCGTCGTCGACCACGGTCACGCCCTTGGCCGCCACGCGCTGGCCGATCATGCCCGCATACGAGGACGAACCCTTGCGGTTGAAGTCGCCTTCCAGGCCATGGCCGACGGCTTCGTGCAGCAGCACGCCGGGCCAACCCGGTCCGAGCACGATGGTCATCGGGCCGGCCGGAGCCGGACGCGCTTCCAGGTTGACCAGCGCCGACTTCACGGCTTCGTCGGCATAGCGCTCCAGGACTTCGTCGTCGAAGTAGCCGTAGTCGAAGCGTCCGCCGCCGCCCGAGGAACCGGTTTCGCGGCGGCCGTTCTGCTCGGCGATGACCGTCACCGAGACGCGCACCAGCGGGCGGATGTCGGCCGCCAGCACGCCGTCGCTGCGCACCACCAGCACCACGTCGTATTCGCCGGCCAGGCCCGCCATCACCTGCACCACGCGCGGGTCTTTCGCACGCGCCATTTTCTCGACGCGCTCGAGCAATTTCACCTTGGCGGTGGCATCGAGCGAAGCGAGCGGATCGTTCGGCAGGTAGAGCGAGCGGCCGCCGGTCGGCTGGGTGACGGATGCCACCTTCACGCGGCCGGCGCCGGCGCGCGCGATGGTGCGCGTGGCTGCCGCCGCGTCCATCAGGGCGGCTTCGGAAATTTCGTCGGAATAGGAAAAGGCGGTCTTTTCGCCGGAGATGGCGCGCACGCCCACGCCCTGGTCGATCGAGAAGCTGCCGGTCTTGACGATGCCCTCTTCCAGGCTCCAGCCCTCGCTCTTGGTGAACTGGAAGTAGAGGTCGGCATAGTCGACCTTGTGGGTGAACATCGTTCCCAGCGTGCGCAGCAGCTTGGCTTCGTCGAGGCCGAAAGGCGTCAGCAGCACATCGCGCGCCACGGCCAGGGAGGAAAGATTCGGTTCGAATGGGATCATTTTGCGTCGGTTTCTCGTATGGATTGGGGCATTGTGCCATATCCGCCGGGTTTGCATCGGCGTGGGAGGCCATCGGAAACGCGGCGCAAAACAGTGCCGCGGCCCCGCGTTATCAAACGATCATAGCTTGCGATGACGCAGCGCCGGCAGGCTTTCGCGCACGCCCGCCAGGAAGGCCGGATCGAGCTCGCCCGCCACCACGCCCTCGCCTTCGCGCAGCACCGCCTTGATCTCGCCCCAGGGGTCGACCAGCATGCTGTGCCCGAAGGTACGGCGGCCGTTCGCATGGGTCCCGCCCTGGGCCGAGGCCAGCACATAGCACTGGTTCTCGATGGCGCGGGCGCGCAGCAGCACTTCCCAGTGCGCGCTGCCGGTGGTGTGGGTGAACGCCGCCGGCACCACGATCAGGGCGCACTCGCCCATTGCGCGGTAGAGCTCGGGGAAGCGCAGGTCGTAGCAGACCGACAGGCCGACGCGCCCGAACGGCGCCTCGAAGCTGCCCACTGCCTGGCCCGGCACGATGGTGCGCGCCTCGTCGTAGGATTCGCTGCCCTTGGTGAAGCCGAACAGGTGGATCTTGTCGTAACGGCTGAGCTCGTCGCCTTGCGGGCCGTAGACCAGGGTCGTGTTCATGACCTTGCCGGCGTCCGGCGACACCAGCGGCAGCGTGCCGCCGATCAGCCAGATGCCGTGCTCGCGTGCCATGGCGGCCATGCATTCCTGGATCGGGCCGACGCCTGGCCGCTCGGCGTGGGCGACCTTATCCGCGTCGCTCATCCCCATGATCGGCCAGTACTCGGGCAGGGTCACGAGGGACGCGCCGCCGGCGGCGGCTTCGCCGACCAGGCGGCGGGCGGTGGCGAGGTTCTGCGCCACGTCGGGCGTGGACACCATCTGGACTGCGGCTACCTGGTTCATGTCACTCCTTTTTTGCGGTGGGAGACTGCGGACGTCCCGGCGGGCGGTCCGGCGGATTGTCGATCTTGGTGATCGTCGGCGATTTCCACGGTCCTGTCACCTGCATCTGGTAAGTCAGGGCCTTCATCACCGGCGCGCGCAGGAAGAGTTGCGCCAAATAGGAGCCGAGGCCGATCACCGGGTTCACCGCGAGGCCATACACCAGCGGCCCGGTGCCGAGGTTGAATTCCGGGATCACCACCACGCGCAGATTGGTCGATTCGTTGGCGATGTCGGCCGTGCCGTCCATCAGCACGGTGGCGGCGACGCCGTGCATCTTGAGGTTGTCGGTGCGCACCACGCCTTTCGAGATCATGGCATTCGCCGTGATGCCGTCGAAGGCGAGGCCTTCCGAGAACACGTCGTGGAAGTCGAGTTTCAAGAGGCGCGGCAGGGCTTGCAGGCTGAGCACGCCCAGCAGCTTGGCCGCGCCCGGGTCCTGCTTCAGGAACTGGCCGCCGCCCACGTTCATTTCGATCTGGCCCGACAGCGAGGGAATGTCCAGCGAGTACGGCAGCCCGTTCCACGACAGGTCGCCGGAAATCTTGCCCTTGCCGCGCCTCAGGGTTTCCGGGAAACCGAGGCGGTCCAGCAGGCGCCCGGCATCGAGGATGTCGAGCGTGAAGTTCATGCCGGTATTGCTCTTGCCGTCCTTGGTCAGCCAGCGCCCGGTAGCGCGCAACTGGCCGTCGGGGTTGGCTAGGCTCAGCCGGTCGATGCGCCACTCCTTGCCGGCCAGCGCAGGCACGTTGCTCGCCTGCAGGTCGAGCCGCCCGAACTGTTTATTGAAGAGCTCGAAGCGCTCGGCCACGATGTCGAGCGCCGGGATGCTGGCCGCACCGGTGTTCGATTCCAGCAAGTCCTTCACTTCGGCCGCCGAGGATTCGGGAATGTCGAGGAAGGCCAGGCGCGCCGTCACCTTGCCC
>DAMABW010000563.1:0-2916 GCA_031999925.1 Massilia sp.
ATTCTTCCCATTCCACGCACTCGGCGGCGCGCGGGATGTAGCCGAGCTGGTACAGCAGGAAGCCGGCCAGCGTGTGATAGGCCCCCACCTCTTCGCCGGGAAAGCGCACGTGCGGCCCGAACAGATCGCGGAACCGGTCCAGCGGCACGCCGCCATCGACCAGCCAGCTGCCGTCTTCGCGCTGCACGGCGTCGGCATCGTGGTGTTCGCCGATCACGGTCACGTCGCCCACGAGCGCGCTCATCACGTCGGTGAGCGTGACCATGCCCTGGATGTCGCCGTATTCGTCGACGATCAGGGCCAGTTCGGCGCCATGCTTCTTGAACAGCTCGAGCAGGGCCATGGCGCTGACGGTTTCCGGCACATACAGGATGTCCTGCACCGCGGCGTCGATGTCGATGGCGTCGAGCGAGCCGCCGCGCACGGCCTGGGCGAACAGATCGCGCGTATGGATGAAGCCGACCACCCGGGTGCGGTCGCCGCGGCAGACCGGGAAGCGACTGTAGTTGCTGTCGGCGATGCGGTTCAGGACGGTATTGCGGTCGCCTTCGAGGTCGACGAAAGCGACGTCGATGCGCGGCGTCATCAGCGCCTTCAGGTGGCGGTCGTCCAGGCGCAGGGCGCGCGAGACGATGTCGTATTCGGTTTTCTCGAACACGCCGGCATCGGTGCTTTCCTTGATCATGCCGGTGATGTCTTCCTCGGTCGGCGCCTCGGCCTTGTGGCTGCCGATGCCGAGCAGGCGCGCGATCGCCTCGGTGGTGAGCGCAAGGATCTTCACGAACGGCGACATGATCGTCGAGAGCAGGCGCAGCGGCGGCGCGATCAGGGTCGCCATCGCTTCCGGGTATTGCATGGCGATGCGCTTCGGTACCAGTTCGCCTAGGATGATCGAGGCGAAGGTGATGCAGGCCACCACGATGCCGAGCGAGATCTGGTAGGCGTAGGGCGCCAGCGCCGGCATCGATTCCAGCCAGGGCTTCAGGCGCGCCACCAGCGAGGCCTCGCCGAAGGCGCCGTTGAAGATGCCGATCACGGTAATGCCGACCTGGACGGTGGACAGGAAATGGCTGGGATTGTCGGCCAGCTTCAGTGCCGTGCGCGCGCCGCGGCTGCCCTCGAGCGCCTGCCTTTCCAGGCGGGTGCGCTTGGCCGAGACCAGCGCCAGTTCGGACATCGCGAAGACACCATTCAGGAGGATCAGGAACAGGATGATGAGGATGTCAGTCATGGTGCGGCGTGGTTGCTTGATGGGCGCGGCGGCCGGATTCCCGGTGGCGGCGGTATTGTTGTCATCATCGCATGGGCGCCAGGCCCGGCCGCACACTGCTGGCGCGGCTTCGGCCGGCCAGCTTGCGCGCACGACGCAGTAGCGCGCGCCACTGTTGTTTATTGATTATCAATCCCGCTCACGATAAGATGCCGCTATTTACCTGACGCAAAAACAAGCGATGACGCCGCGACGATCACCGATCCTGCTGTGCCTGCTCCTCCTGCTGGGTATGTCCGGTCGCGCGACAGGCGCCGACCTGAGCATCCTGCAAGCGACGGGCCTGTCGTTCATGGACATCGACACGATGACCGCAAGCATGATGAAGAAATGCGAAACAGCAGGTCTGAGCGAGGCCGACCTGGACATGGTGAGGTCCGCCTACCGGCATTTCCGCGCCCACCACCTGCCGCACCAGAAAACGATACGCGATACCGCGACACGCATGTACCAGCGCCGCGGCGCGCAAGGGGAACAAACGCTCGCCTACCTGCAAGACCCCGAGGTGCAGAAATCGCTCGCCGGCCAGATCGTGATCGACAAGCCCAGCAGGGACTATTGCGTCTTTGTGTTCGCGCCGCAGCTCGAGGGGCGGATGATCGCCCTGAACTTCGCCGATCATGCGCAAAAGATCATGCAGCAAGAGGCGACGGCTGCGGCCGGCAAATAGGGTGGGCTCGGCAGTATTTTCCTCCAACCGCGCGTCGAGCAAACGATGATGAAAACGGTTTTCCTGCGTACACTAAGTTACACATTCGTGTTCTTTATGCTCTTGCCGCTACGCCAGGCGATGGCGGCCTGGGAGCCCGCCACCGAAGCCAAGTCCACGCCCCTGCACGCGGGCCTGCCCTTGCAGGCGCAATTCCGTTATCACCTGATCGACTTCAGTCCGGCAGGGCGCTGGCGCGATATCCGCTTCAAGGCCGGCATGTTCAGCAATTATTCGCTCGACGAGATGAACGCCGTCGCCAGGCGGCTGATGGCGAAGTTCGACGGCCTGGATGCGGCACGCCTGCCCAGCAGCAAGCCGGGTAGTCCAGTCTATTTCGCGAACAGCCGCTTCTTCCTCGTGTCGGTGAATCCGGCAGTCCTGGTCATCGTGCCCCACGTCTTCATTCCGGAAGGCGCGCGGTTTGCCGACCAGCGCATCAGCCGCCTGAATCCGCACACGCTCTATAACAGGCTACTTGAAGAGCAACGCCAGGAAGCCGGCCTGCACTACTTTCTTGCCAGCCTGCGCGAGCCGTTCTGGTTCAATTATGTCGAGCTGAGCGCGGTCGTGCCTGGCGTCGAAGGGACGCGGGTCATCGGCGATTGGTGGGACGCGCCGGTCGCGCTGGAAACGGCGCAGGAAGACCCGCGCTGGCCGTTCCGGGTCCGGCCTTCCGCAGGCTTCGGAGGCTATCTGGAATTCACGGGGCGCAAGCCTGCGCAGTAGCAGGCCGCCAGCCCCGCCGCCGCCAGCCGGTCTTATCCGAGCACCGTCACCACCACCTTGCGCCGGTGCGGCGCGGTGCGGTGTTCCCACAAATAGATGCCTTGCCAAGTGCCGAGCAGCATGCGACCGCCGCCCACCGGCACGGTGATGCCGGTGTCGGTCAGCACGTTACGCCCGTGCGCGGCCATGTCGTCCGGGCCTTCGTCGT
>DAMABW010000564.1:0-2915 GCA_031999925.1 Massilia sp.
TTGCCCAGCGCCTGGTCGACGCCATGCAGGACCCGGTGGCCACGCACGGCCAGACCTTCCCGGTCGGCCTGTCGATCGGCATCGCCACCTTCCCGCGCGACGGCGCCTGCATGGACGACTTGCTGAAACGCGCCGATATCGCCATGTACCGCGCCAAGGCGGCCGGCGGCGGCTTCATGTTCTACCAGCCGGAAATGAGCGTCGGCCTGCTGGAGCGCATCGAACTGGCCAAGGACCTATCCAATGCGCTGGCCGCCGGCGCGCTTGAGCTCCATTTCCAGCCGCAGGTGGATCTGGCGAGCGGCCGCGCCATCGGCGCCGAAGCCCTGCTGCGCTGGCGCGATCCGCAGCGCGGCTGGGTCAGTCCCGGCGTCTTCATCCCGATTGCCGAGAGCCGCGGCATGATCTGCGCGCTTGGACGCTGGGTGCTGGCCGAGGCCTGCCGCCAGATGCGCGCCTGGGTCGACGCCGGCTTGCGCTTCCCGGGCCGCCTGTGGATCAACCTCGCGGCCCAGCAACTGGAAGAAGCCGACCTGGTGGCCAGCATCCGCGGCATCACCGGCGCCGCCGGCATCGCGCCCGGCTGCCTGGCGCTGGAGCTGACCGAGAGCGGGCTGATGGCCGACGTCGAAGGCTCGATCCGCACCATGGCGACCCTGCGCGAGGATGGATTCGCGATTGCGATCGACGACTTCGGGACCGGGTATTCGTCGCTGGCCTACCTGAAGCGGCTGCCGGCGGACAAGCTGAAGATCGACATGTCTTTTGTCCGCGACATGCTGACCGACCGGCACGACTACACGATCGTCACCACCATTATCGGCATGGCGCGCAACCTGGGGCTCGACGTGATCGCCGAGGGCGTGGAAGAAGGCGCGCAGGCACAGGCGCTGCGCTCGCTCGGTTGCGGCGAGGCGCAGGGCTACTTTTTCGGGAAGCCGGTGCCGGCGGAGGTGTTTGCGGAGAAGTGGTTAATGACAGCGTAACCGCAGCGGCCTTCGCCATTGGCGGCCTGCAGCTTCAACCGTAAGGTGGGCACTCCGTGCCCACGCGGTTACGTGCATATCCTTTTGCCTGCGGCCGTGGCATGTCGCCCGCAATCCCAAGCAGCGGCCACGTCCATCGCATGTTGTACGAGCGACACCTCGCTGCCCGTGACTACGGACCCGTGCGTACCGCGTGGGCACGGAGTGCCTAGCGCGGCCCGGCCCACCCTACGTCACGGCCGCAGGCCGCTGTTAATGGGGGCCGCGGATCAACCGCGAGTCACCAATAAAAAATGCCGCCCGGTCGAAACGGGGCGGCATCTTCATCAAGCCAACTTCGGCTTATTTCTCGTGCAGGAAAGTCTTCAGCTTGTCCGAACGCGAAGGCTGGCGCAGCTTGCTCATGGCCTTGGCTTCGATCTGGCGAATACGCTCGCGGGTCACGTCGAACTGCTTGCCGACTTCTTCCAGCGTGTGGTCGTTCGACATCTCGACGCCGTAACGCATGCGCAGCACCTTGGCTTCGCGCGGGGTCAACGAGTCCAGCACTTCCTTGATCACGTTGCGCATCGACGCGTGCAGCGCGGCGTCGAGCGGTGCCAGGGTCGTGTTGTCTTCGATGAAGTCGCCCAGCTGCGAATCGCCGTCCTCGCCCATCGGGGTTTCCATCGAAATCGGTTCCTTGGCGATCTTCATGATCTCGCGGACCTTGTTCTCCGGCATTTCCATCTTCTCGGCCAAGGTGGCCAGGTCCGGCTCGCTGCCAGTTTCCTGCATGATCTGGCGCGAGATGCGGTTCATCTTGTTGATGGTCTCGATCATGTGCACCGGCACGCGGATGGTACGGGCCATGTCGGCGATCGAACGCGTGATCGCCTGGCGGATCCACCAGGTCGCGTAGGTCGAGAACTTGTAACCACGACGGTACTCGAACTTGTCCACCGCCTTCAGCAGGCCGATATTGCCTTCCTGAATCAGATCCAGGAATTGCAGGCCGCGGTTAATGTACTTCTTCGCAATCGAAATCACCAGGCGCAGGTTGGCAACCGTCATTTCGCGCTTCGCGGTACGCGCACGCTTTTCGCCGGCAGCCATCTGCTTGTTGATCTTGCGCAGGTCGGCCAGCGGCAGCGCCACGCGCGCCTGCAGGTCGATCATGCGCTGCTGCAGTTCCTTGATCGCCGGCAGGTTACGGCTCAGCACCGCGCTGTACGGGTAGGCGCAATCGACTTCGCGGTCGCCCCATTCCAGGTCGGTCTCGTTGCCCGGGAAGACCTTGATGAAGTGGGCGCGCGGCATGCCGCAGCGGTTCACGCAGATGTCCAGCACGGCGCGCTCGATCGAACGCACTTCGTCCATCTGGCCGCGCAGGGTGTCGCACAGCTTTTCCACGACCTTCGCCGTGAAGCGGATGCCCAGCAGCTCGTTCGAGATGATGTCCTGCGCCTTCACGTAGGCAGCCGAGCCGTAGCCGGTGCTCTTGAAGGCGTGGCCCATGCGGTCGAACTGCTCTTCGATCAGCTTGAACTTCTCCAGCGCGCTCTTCTTCAGCTGCGCCAGTTGCTCGGTCGAGTAGCCGGCCGCGCCGCCGCTGGCTTCGCCGCCTTCTTCTTCGTCCTCTTCTTCCTCTTCCTCTTCGTCGTCGTCCGACGAAGCGGCCGGCGCCGGCGTGGTGGCGGCGGCGTTTTCGTTGAGGTCGACGAAGCCGTCCACGACTTCGTCGATCTTCAGTTCGTCGCTGGCGATCTTGTGCGACAGCGCGATGATTTCCGAGATCGTGATCGGGCAGGCCGAGATGGCTTGCACCATGTCCTTCAGGCCACCTTCGATGCGCTTGGCGATCTCGATCTCGCCTTCGCGCGTCAGCAGCGACACCGCGCCCATTTCACGCATGTACATGCGGACCGGATCGGTGGTGCGGCCGAAGTC
>DAMABW010000565.1:0-2911 GCA_031999925.1 Massilia sp.
GTAGGACTTGATCGCTTCCAGGTCGCCGGTCAGCTTGGTCTTGCTGTACTGGTCGGCCTTCGAGTACCAGGTGAACCAGCCCGAGGTGGACAGCTGCAGGATCTCGCGGATTTCCTTGTCCGAGACGACCTTGTTGCCGACGATGTTGATCTGCTTGATGCGCGCGACCTCGCCTTCGTCGACGTTGAACATGACGTTCACGCGGTTACGCTCGATCGGGGTGACGGTGGTCGTGATCTTCACGCCGTACATGCCGTGCGAGAGATACTGGCGCTTGAGTTCCTGCTCGGCGCGGTCGACCGCCGACTTGTCGTAGATCTTGGCTTCGCCCACGCCGATTTCGCGCAGGGCCTTGACCAGCATGTCCTTCTCGAATTCCTTGGCGCCGGTGAAGTCGACGGTGTTGATCGCCGGACGTTCCTCGACCAGCACCACCAGCACGCCATTCTGTTCTTCCAGACGGATGTCCTTGAAGAAGCCGGTCGCGTACAGGGCCTTGATGGCGGCGATGGATTTGTCGTTGTCGAAGGTTTCGCCCACGCGCACCGGCAGATAGGTGAACACGGTGCCGGCTTCGGTCCGCTGGATGCCTTCGATCCGGATATCCTTGACGACGAACGGATTGACGGCGAACGCAGGGCCGGCGCACAGCGCCAGCACGGCCGCACCGATCAGGCTGCGGCGAATGAACGGCAGGGCAAAACGATCTGGTTGTGAATTCATTGGCTAAATAACGGGTCAGTCATTGGACAACATACATATTCTTGTTTGCCGGTGCCGCGGGAAAATCAGAGTAACCTTCCCAGGTCATTGAAGACGGCGAGCGCCATCAGCATGAACAGCAGGCCTACCCCTGCGCGTTGAGCGAATGCCTGGATTCGCTCGGACAGGGGACGCCCGGTCAAAACTTCCAGCGAATAATACAGCAAATGGCCACCATCCAGCACTGGAATTGGTAACAGATTCATTACACCCAGGCTCACGCTGACCACCGCGATAAAGCCCAAAAACGTCGCGAGGCCCATGCGTGCTGTCTGTCCGGCGTAGTCGGCGATGGTGAGCGGACCGGTGACATTCTTCAGCGAGGCTTGCCCCGTGACGATCCGTCCGATCATCTTGAAGGTCAGCGCCGTCATCTCCCAGGTGCGCGCGGCGCCTTTCGCGATCGCCTCGAACGGGCCGGCCTGCACGGTCACGAAATCGACCGCCAGGGCCAGCTTGACCTGGGCCACGCCCTGCCCCTTCGGGTCGCGTTCGGGCGTCAGCGGCAGGCTCAGGAGATTGCCGTCGCGCCGCACCTCGAGTTGCACGGTGCGCCCGGGGGCCGCCACCATCGCGCGCTTGAAGTCGGCGGCGTCGGCCAGCGGCTTGCCGTCGACCTTGACGATCGTGTCGCCGCGGCGCAGGCCGGCGCGCGCGCCGGGTCCGCCCGGCACGGCCTCGTCCACCACCGGCATGCCGATCCAGACATGCAGGCCGAGCGCGCCCATCAGGTCGCCGTCGGGCTCGCCTTCGGGATCGACCGCCTTGAAGGCGCTGGCCGGAATGCTGGCGGTGTAGCCGCTGCCGTTGGCGCTTTGCACGTCGAAGTGGGCGGCGCCCTTGTCGACCGCGAGATGGGTAACGGCCCAGCGCAGTTCCGAGAAGGTTTGCACCGGTTCGCCGTTCACGGCGACGATGCTGTCGCCGCCGCGCAGGCCGGCGGCATGGGCCGGCGTGTTCGCTTCGGTTGCCGCCAGCTTGGCGCTGGGTTCCTGGGCGCCGTGCATGAACAGCGCGCCGAACAAGACAATGGCCAGCAAGAAGTTAGCGGTCGGACCGGCCGCGACGATGGCGATGCGTTTCCAGACGTTCTGGCGCGTGAATTCGCGCGCCACGTCGGCTTCATCCTTCGGCGCCGTGGCCGGGTCGCGCGCGTCGAGCATCTGCACGTAGCCGCCCAGCGGCAGCGCCGAGATCGCCCATTCGGTCCCGTCGCGGCCGAAGCGGCGCGACCAGACGACCTTGCCCATGCCGACCGAGAAACGCAGCACCTTCACGCCGCACAGGCGCGCGACCACGTAGTGGCCGAGTTCGTGGAAGACGATCAGCGGCCCCAGCGCGAGCACGAAGCCGATCGCTGCATACAGAAAATTCATGGGGTGGTATTCCTTGGTTGCCTAATGGCCTTAGTGGCGTCCGAGGCCGGCGACGATCTGTTTCGCCGCCGCGCGGGCACGCTCATCTTGCGCCATCACGGCCGCGATGTCATGCGCTGCGCCATGGGTGTTCTCGTCCATCACGCGGCGCACCACGCGGTCGATGTCGCGGAAGCCGATGCGGCGCTCCAGGAAGGCCTCCACCGCCACTTCGTTGGCCGCGTTCAGCAGGGCCGGCGCGGTGCCGCCCGCGCGCAGGGCATCGAAAGCCAGCGCCAGGCAAGGGAAGCGTTCGAAGTCGGGCTGGAAGAACTGCAGCGCGGACATCGTGGTCAGGTCGAGCTGGGCGACGCCGGAATCGATACGCTCGGGATAGGCCAGCGCATGCGCGATCGGCGTGCGCATGTCGGGGTTGCCGAGCTGGGCCAGGACCGAGCCGTCCACATACGACACCATCGAGTGGATCACGCTTTGCGGGTGGATCACCACCTCGATGCGCTCGGCCGGGGCGCCGAACAGCCAGTGGGCCTCGATCACTTCCAGGCCCTTGTTCATCATGGTGGCGGAGTCGACCGAGATCTTGCGCCCCATGGCCCAGTTCGGGTGCTTGCAGGCTTCTTCCGGCGTGACGTTTTCCAGGGTCTCGACGGCGCGGTTCAGGAAGGGACCGCCCGAGGCCGTGAGCAGGATCTTGGCGACACCCGAGGCGTCGAGCTCGCGCGCGTAATTGCCGGGCAGCGACTGGAAGATGGCATTGTGTTCGCTGTCGATCG
>DAMABW010000566.1:0-2906 GCA_031999925.1 Massilia sp.
CAACTTGTTCAACGCTGGCGGCGGTGAAGCGGCAGAACTTCTTGCTCTTGAACAGCGGGTTCTGCTGTTTGTGCTTCAGTTTTTCCTTGGCGTTGGTTTTGTCGAACTTTTTACCGAATGCCATTTGAGGCTCCTGTATATCTAAAAGGTGGGCCGCTGGTTATTTAAGCGGCGGCACTGAAATCAATGATGTGAAACACCAGGGCTTTGCTGTTGCGATTCTTTCGTGCCAAAAAACCCGTGAACTGGTGGGCGGCGCCCAACTCGGCGCTGGCGAAGCGGCCCGAAATTTCTCCCGCGGCGAACGCGGATATTTCGAACTCCACCAGCCTCGGCACCCCTGCCTCGACCTGCTGCGAACTGTGCAGCAGGATTGCCGAAACGATCGGCACGCCGGCCGGGGTGTAGCGCAGTACGTCGCGTTCAGCGATGGTGGCGACGACTTGTAGCTGGTTCACTTCACTTCGGGCTCACGCCCGTTCACGAATCCTGGGGAAAGAATTTAGGCAGCGGCGGCCGGGGCAGCAGCCGGGGCTTCTGCGCGGTGGCTCTTGGCTGCGTCTTCGCGCTGGACCGACTTCATCATTGGCGATGGAGCGGTTTCAGCTTTCTTCATCTTCACGGTCAGGTGACGCAGCACGGCATCATTGAACTTGAATGCGGTTTCCAGCTCGACCAGGGTCTCGTTGTCGCATTCGATGTTCATGCAGATGTAGTGTGCCTTCGGCAGCTTCTGGATCTGGTAAGCCATCTGGCGACGGCCCCAGTCTTCCACGCGATGGATGTTACCGCCGCGCGCGGTGACGCTGGCCTTGTAACGCTCGATCATCGCCGGGACTTGCTCGCTTTGGTCCGGGTGGACGATAAAAACGATTTCATAATGACGCATGCAACACTCCTTGAGGACGTTTAAACAAATGCCCACCTCGGCGTCAAGACGAGTGTGGGAAGGGAAAGCCGGCAATTATAACGCGAAGCTGCCGGCATGGCAATCGCCGGGCCTTGCACCCCTTCTACGACAACTCAACAAGAGAAAAGTGGGATTTATTTGCATTTACCCTTGCATTATGCGAAGCACTGTACAAAAATACAGTCTGAATCGATAACCAGTGGTATACCCATGCTCAAGCTCACTGCAAGGCAAGAACAGATCCTCAACCTGATCAAGGAAGCGATCGACAACACCGGCTTCCCGCCGACCCGCGCCGAGATCGCGAAGGAATTGGGCTTCAAGTCGGCCAATGCGGCCGAGGAGCACCTGCAAGCGCTGGCGCGCAAAGGCGCGATCGAGATCGTCTCGGGCACCTCGCGCGGCATCCGCCTGATCGGTGCGTCGAGCGAACCGGCCATGCCGGTCATCCCGGCCGCCCTGCTGATGCCGCTGCCGCTCGTCGGCCGCGTCGCCGCGGGCTCGCCGATCCTGGCCCAGGAACACGTCGAAGCCACCTACAACGTCGACCCGGCGATGTTTGCCGCCCGTCCCGACTTCCTGCTGAAGGTGCGCGGCTGGTCGATGCGCGACGCCGGCATCATGGATGGCGACTTCCTGGCCGTGAAAAAGGTCGACAGCGCCAAGAATGGCCAGATCGTCGTCGCGCGCCTGGGCGAAGACGTGACGGTCAAGCGCTACCGCAAGACCGGCGACATGATCGAACTGCTGCCGGAAAATCCGGACTTCAAAGTGATCCAGGTCGCGCCGGGCGACGAGTTCGCGCTCGAAGGCCTGGCGGTGGGCTTGATGCGCAGCTGGCACTGATTTTGTGCTGACGTAGAAAAGGCCGCTGACGCGGCCTTTTTTGTAGGGTGGACACCTGTGTCCACCCTACAACACCTATTTGCGCTTGCTCGATATCGAGTCTTCCTTCGGCGCCTTGTTCACGATCGCGTTGTGCTCGGCAATATACGCCTCGGTCGCCGAACGCCACACCGCCACGTCCGCCAGCGTCATCTTGGCACCGACCTTGGCTTCTTCCGACACGTTCTCCTGCACTTGCGCCAGGCGCGCCCTGGCCTTTTCCATCTCGGCCGCGTTCATCAACTTGGCGACGTCGGCCGGGATCCGGTTCGTGAGCGGCGAAACGGCATTCAGGTTCTGCACGAAGCCGTTGTAGCAATCCTGCCATTTGTTGATCGCATTCGCGACCCGGTCGATCTCCTCGCTCTGCTTCGAGATCGGCGGTACGCGCGGCGCCGGGCAGTAGAACTTGCCGGTCCGGAGGTCTTCGCCGTCGTACTTCGACACCCAGTAATCGATGTCGGCACGGCGTTCGACGCGCTGCTGCATGATCACCAGCGAATCGGCGGCCACCTTGTTGCCCTTGGCCGCCGCCTTGGTGAACCACATCGTGGCCTTGGCCTCATCGACCTCGCCCGCTTCGCCATACCAGTACATCTGGCCCAGGCTCTGCTGGGCCTCGACGTTGCCGGCGTTCGCCAGCCTGGTGTACAGCTTCATGGCTTCGGGATACTTCTTCTGCTCGAACAAGGCCTTGGCGTCTTCCAGTTCGCCCGCGTGGACGAGTCCCGCCAGCAGCAGGCCGGCAAACAGCAGCGCAGTTTTCTTCATGTTGTCGCGTCTCTTCAGTATGGATTACGCGCCAAGTGCCGCGCGGAAGTCTTCCAGCAAGTCGGCGGTATCCTCGATGCCCACCGAGACCCGGATCAGCGACTCGGCGATGCCCATGCTGGCGCGGCGCTCGGCGCCCATCTCGAAGAAGATCGTGTGCGCGACCGGAATCACCAGGGTACGCGTGTCGCCCAGATTGCTGGCGGGGATCGCCAATTCGAGGCGGTTCAGGTAATCGAAGCAGTCGATGCCGTCCTTCAGCTCGAAGCTCAGCAGCGAGCCACCGGCGCGGAACAGTTCCGTGGTCACGCCATGCTGCAGGTGCGATGCCAGGCCCGGG
>DAMABW010000567.1:0-2900 GCA_031999925.1 Massilia sp.
TCACATTTATTTCCGGTCGAGTACTTAGCGGCAGAGCGATCCGGCAGCGAAAAGCCCCGTGTTCCTCAGGATGTGGGCGTCGACACGGGCCCCTGGCGGGTCTTGGTCACCACACCTTGCGGATTGATCAGGATCACGAATTCGACAAAACGCCCGCCGCCGGCCGGCGACTGGTACAGCCAGGCTTCGTAGCCGCTGTCGAAGACCACGGTCTGGGTCTTGCCGAAGCTGGCCAGCAGTTCGGCCCTGGTAGTGGTGCCGGGCACGACGGAGGCAAGCAGGCGCTCGGCCGGCACCTGGGTGCCGGGCGGGACAGTGCTGGTGGCGCAGCCGGCCAGCAGGGCCAGCGCGACGATCGCGGCGCGTGCGCTCATGGGTTCGCCTCCACGGCATCGGTCATGTAGTCGAACTCGACCAGGGTATCGTCGGGCCAGCTGGTGTCCCACAGCGGCACGTAATAGGTGCGGTCGAGCAGCACCTGGCAATCGCAGAAGGGCAGTTCCTCGCGCGGCAGGCCGCCTGCGTACAGGAAATGGAAGGGCAATACTTCGCTGCGCTCGCCGGCGCGCAGGCGTACCGCGAATACCGGACGCTCGGCGAAGAACAGGTAGTTGCCGTTCGGGCTGGTGCAAATGTCATCGGCACTCGTGAGCGCATTCGACAGCCAGCCGAACAGCGGCGAGCTGTTCGATACCAGGCCGGCTTCGACACCGACCCGGCATTCGAGGCGCATGTCGCCCAGGCGCCGGGTGCCGGGCGGCAGTCCGGGGGTGACGATGGCGGCGCGCCAGGTCATGCTGGTGGTCTTGCGGTTGGCGAGCACGGCCGCGTCTTCGCGCAGCAGTTGCTCGTTACGCGGGAGGACGAAGCTGTTGTCGGGTTCGACCGGTACCTTGGCCGAGGTGGTGTCGCCGGCCACGCGCAGGGTGATGCCTTCCATTTTCACGTCGGGCGTGCGCGGCAACAACTGGAAACGCAGGCTGGCGGCGGGGGCATAGGCATGCTCGCGTTCAAAGCGTTCCATGCCTTTGATCATCTTGCGGTAGGATTTGTCGACCGGATCGCGCGTGGTGGTGACTTTCACGGTGGCGACAACGGCGTCGGGAGAGGTGTCCTGGGCGCCCGCCGCCGTGGTCGCGGCAGCGGCAAGGGCCAGGAGGAGGCAGCGCAGGAAGGGGTTCATGGGCGGCCTCATGCTGTTTACCAGTAGCGCACGCGCCCGGTGTCCATGTGGACGAATTGCGAATCCGGGTAATAACCGACCCCGCCGCGATGTGCGGACATGGCCGCCTTGCGCAGTTGCGCCAGGTCCTTGCCCGGCAGGCGGATATCGATGGCCTTGCCGTCCATGTGCATGCTGTGCTTGGCCACGCCGCTGGAATTGGCATGCAGCTTGGCGTTCGATTCCGGCGAGCGGTAGCCGGAAATCACGTGGATCAACTGGTTATCGCCGAACTTGCCGCTCACTTCGTTCAGCAGCACCAGCAGTTGCGGGTCGATCGGCGCGATCTGGTTGTTGCGGTGGTCGCGCAGGACTTTGTTCAGGTCTTGCAGTGCGTCGGGAATGAACTGGCCTTCGGCCCAGAACACGCTCTTCACGGTTTCCCCGGTGTGGGTGTTGTACAGGCGCAGCGTGCGTTCGCCAGGTACGGCCTGCGCAGCCTTGGCCAGGGCAGGCATGCCGGCAACGGAGGCGAGGGCGAGAGAGGTTTTCAGGAACGAGCGTCGTTGGTTCATCGAAGATCCTTGCGCGAATTCAGAGGAGACCGCCATGATAACCCGGTTTCGTTCATTCTGCAGGAAATCGACGTAAATGCGTCACGATGACGGAAAGATAACAACTTTTAAAGGAGAATTGCATGCAATTGCGTCAACCTCAAGCAGTCTTGCGTTACCTCGTCGGCGCCACCGTGCTGGCCGGCGCGGCGGTACCCGTCCTGGCCCAGGTCCAGGCCACCGGCGCTCCGCCGCAAATCAAGGGCTGGCGGGCCGAGACCGTCACCGACGCCTTGCCGCAAGCGTGGGGCATGGCCTGGCTGGCCGACGGCCGCATGCTGGTCACCGGCAAGGCCGGCACCCTGCACCTGGTGAACGGTAAGCAGGTGACGGAAGTCCCGATCGACAAGCTGCCGACGCTGATGGACAGCGGCCAGGGCGGCCTGCTCGACATCGCGGTCCACCCGGCCGACAAAGGAAGCAACCCGCGCGTCTACATGACCATGGCCAACGGCAGCAGCAGCGAGAACCGCACCATCCTGGTCCAGGGCATTTTCGACGGCAAGAAGGTGCACAGCGTGAAAACCCTGTTCCAGGCCTCGCCGTCGAAGAGCGGCGGCCAGCACTTCGGCTCGCGCATCGCCTGGCTGCCCGACGGCACCCTGTTGATGAGCATTGGCGACGGCGGCAATCCGCCCCAGCGCGTGGGCAACATGCTGGCGCGCGACCAGGCCCAGAACCTGGGCAGCCACAACGGCTCCATCCTGCGCCTCACCGCCGACGGCAAGGCCGCGCCCGGCAATCCGCTGGCGGCAAAGGCCGGCGCGCTGCCGGAAATCTGGTCCTACGGACACCGCAACGTGCAGGGCATCGTGGTCGACCCCGAGGGCCGCGCCTGGGCCAGCGAACACGGCCCGCGCGGCGGCGACGAGATCAACCGCGTCGATGGCGGCAAGAACTATGGCTGGCCGCTGCAGAGCTTTGGCCTCGACTACAGCTCGCGCGAACCGATCGGCAAGCACAGCGTGCCGGGCATGGTCGATCCGGTGGTGGCCTGGGCGCCGTCGCCGGCGCCGTCCGGCCTGGCCTGGTACACGGGCTCGGCCTTCCCGCAATGGCGCGGCAGCCTGTTCAGCGGCGGCCTGGCCAGCAAGGACCTGCGCCGTATCGAGCTCGACAAGAGC
>DAMABW010000568.1:0-2897 GCA_031999925.1 Massilia sp.
AATAGGCATCGCACCTCGCCTTGCGGAATTCGCGCACCTGCTTGATCCCCGCCGCCATTTCGCGCGCCACCGCATCCGGATCGTCGATGATGATCTTGTAGCGCGAGCGTGCCTTGTCGCCCAGGGTTTGCGCGATGAAGCCGTCGATCTGCTCGAAGTATTCGCGCGCCGTGGCCGGGCCGGTAAAGATCAGCGGGAACGGCATCTCGGCATTATCCGGATGCAGCAAAATCCCGAGGATATACAGGATCTCTTCGGCCGTGCCCGCACCGCCCGGGAACACGCAAATGCCATGACCGACACGCACGAACGCTTCCAGGCGCTTTTCGATGTCCGGCATGATGATCAGGTCATTCACGATCGGGTTCGGCGATTCGGCCGCAATGATGCCGGGCTCGGAAATGCCGAGGTAACGCCCGCCGTGCAAGCGCTGCTTGGCGTGGCCGATATTCGCGCCCTTCATCGGGCCTTTCATGGCGCCCGGGCCGCAGCCGGTGCAGATATCGAGTTCGCGCAAACCGAGCGCATAACCCACTTCCTTCGAATAGTTGTATTCGACGCGGTTGATCGAGTGGCCGCCCCAGCACACCACCAGGTTCGGATTGCGCTGCGGCTGCAGCACGTTGGCGTTGCGCAGGATGTGGAACACGGCATCGGTGATGCCTTCGGGTTTCGACAGATTGAAACGCGGGTTGTCGGTGACTTCGAAATTCACGAACACGATATCGCGCAGCACGGCGAACAGGTGTTCGTGGATCCCCTTGATCATCTTGCCGTCGACGAAAGCGATGGCCGGTGCGCCGCGGATATCGAGCTTGATGCCGCGCTCGCGCTGGATGATGCTGATATCGAAGCTGCTGTAGCGCTCCAGCAGTTCCTTGCCATCGTCGATGGAACTGCCGCAGTTCAGGACTGCCAATGCGCATTTACGAAATATGGAATACAGGCCGCCCTGGCTGGTGTCGAGCAATTTGGCCACTTCGGCCTTGGACAGCACTTCCAGCCGGCCTTCCGGAGAAATGAGGGTATCGACGACTTCGTAGTTCATACAGGTCTTCCTTATTCGACTCTTATGACAGCAAATGCTGTTTCACCAATATACGACAAAGGCGCACAGGATGCCTGCTTCCTTGCGCCCTGTTTGTGCGGCGCTGCACCATGCGCGCGCGTGTTTACCACAATGGCAAATAATTTTCTTGTGCTCTGCAATTTCCACTAAAATGCACGCGGATTGGGAGATCAGATCGTCAAGATCTTCCGACACACACAGTTATCATCAAACTATTTGGGGAGGAACCGCATGAGCGGTGCAGCTGCTACACCCGCCGACAAGGTCGCGATTCCAGAGTTCAAACAAATCATGGGCCACCCAGCACCGCTGTGGATGCTGTTCATGACCGAATTCTGGGAGCGCTTCGCTTTCTATGGCATCCGTTGGGCCCTGGTGCTCTACATCGTCGCCCAATTCTACGACGGCAGCGCCGTCGGCCAGGCCAGCGCCAACCTGACCTACGGTTCCTACCTCGCGCTGGTGTATGCCGGCGCCGTCTTCGGCGGCCTGATCGCCGACCGCGTCATCGGTTACCAGCGCTCGATCCTGATCGGCGCCGTGTTCATGGCCGCCGGCCTGTTCATGATCACGATACCGAGCGAAGACGTGTTCAAGCTCGGTCTCGCCACCATCATCGTCGGTAACGGCATGTTCAAGCCGAACATCTCGACCATGGTCGGTAAACTCTATGCGCTGAACGATACCCGCCGCGACTCGGGCTTCACCATCTTCTACATGGGCATCAACACCGGCGCCTTCATCGCCCCGATCCTGACCCAGGTACTGGCCCAGCAGTTCGGCAACCCGGACACCCCGGCCTACAAGGTCGTGTTCTTCGCCTCGGGCATCGGCATGCTGATCAGCCTCGTGTGGTTCTACATCGGCCGCAAGACCCTGGCCGGCATCGGTGCCCCGGAAGCCAATGCGCAAGGCTACGGCCGCTCGATCGCCGTCATCGTCGGCAGCATCATCGTCATCCCTGGCGTCTACTTCCTGCTGAAACTCGGCGCCGGCACCCTGCAGGTCATCCTCACCGTGCTGTTCATCGCCCTGGCGCTGATGCTGATGGTCGAAGGTATCCGCAACGGCAAGGTCGCGCGCGACAAGACCATCGCCATGATGATCATCTTCGCCTTCAACATCCTGTTCTGGATGTTCTTCGAACAGGCGGGCAGCTCGTTCACCTTCCTGGCCGACAAGATCGTCGACCGCGACCTGGCCGGCTGGATCTTCCCGGTCGCCTGGTTCCAGAGTGTGAACTCGGTCGCCATCATCGCCTGCGCACCGATCATCGCCGCCATCTGGGTCATGCTCGGCAAGCGCAACGCCAACCCGTCGATCCCGCGCAAGTTCGGTCTCGGCCTGATCTTCAACGGCCTGGCATTCGGCCTGCTGATGTTCGCCCTGTCGAGCCTGGTCGACGCCAACAACAAGATCCCGTTCTGGACCCTGTTCATGGTCTACGTGATCCAGTCGATCGGTGAACTCTGCCTGTCGCCGATCGGCCTGTCGATGGTCACCAAGCTGGCCCCGGTGCGCCTGGTCGGCCTGGGCATGGGCGGCTGGTTCCTGTCGACCGGTATCGGCAACAACCTGTCGGGCATCTTCGCTTCGCACGTCTCGGGCGAGTCGGGCATGTCGATCGTCTCGGCGCTCGACGGCTACACCTTCGGCTTCTGGTCACTGGTGGGCGGCGGCGTGCTGCTGTTCCTGATCGCACCGCTGATCCAGAAGCTGATGCACGGCGTGAAGTAAGCGTTCAGCTTGCGCTTCAAACAAAAACGGCAGCCTGTGAACTGAACCCCAAAAGTTGGACACCAACTTTTGGGGTTTTTTCATGGCGAAG
>DAMABW010000569.1:0-2874 GCA_031999925.1 Massilia sp.
CATCGAAGCCGGCTGGCACCGCCTGGCCGATGCCGACATCTATTCCCGCGACCTGAACGCCAGCGTGAAGACCAAGTTCGATCAGACCGACGTCTCGCTGATCGGCACCCTGCCGCTGAGCAACGGCTTCGGCGTCTACGGCCGCCTGGGCTATAACCACCTGAAGATCAAGGCCTCGGCACGCGCCGGCAACGTGACCGTGTCGGAATCGGATTCGGAAGACAAGGTGCTGTACGGCGCCGGCCTGTCGTACACCTTCAATCCGCAAATCGTCGGCCGCCTGGAAGTGCAAAAGCCGCATAGCGACATCACCAAGGTCGCCGTGGGTGTCGGTTTCAACTTCTAAGACTGCCAGTCCGGGGTAAACCGGTACTGAAATAAAACGGAGCGCTGGACGCTCCGTTTTTTTTGACGCGGCGTCAGGACGACCGGCGATACGCGTGCGGTCTTATGCAAGATGACTGTCGGAAAACTTTACGCGCTCACCAAGAGTAAATTGAGCATAGTAAAGTTTTCTCATCTGAATCAATTACTTGTAACAATATTGCATTATTGGCACGGTATTTGCTGGCACTCCGGGTCCACACTAACCGGAGAACAACATGTCTTTGAATGTCCTGAAAAAAGCAATCCTCGGCACCCTGCTCCTGGCTTCCTCTTCCGCTTTTGCTGCACAACTTACCATCGATATCAACAATATCGACAGCTTTGGCGTGTTCCGTTCTCCTGACAATTCTGTCCTGAACTTCGATATCGGCGCGAACTCGTATATCACCGGTGTCAGCTATTCGCTGAACCTGACTGCCTTCGCCCCAAGCTGGGTGTCGGAAATGGCCTTCGCTTTCACCAACTCGAAGGTCACCGAAGGCGTGCTGATCAATCCAGCCTTCATCTACGACATTCCGGGCACCGGCACCTTCGCCGACACCCTCGACCTGATCAGCGAAGACCTGGACTTTTACGTTGGCGCCGATGGCATTCTTCGTCTCGAATTCTATGAAGACTACAACGACCCGTCGGTTTCGCCGGACGGCCGCTGGAACTTCGGCACCATCACGTTCGAGTACACGCCGGAAGAAGTCGCAGGCGAAGTGCCTGAGCCAGCCACCGCCCTGCTGCTGGGTGGCGGCGCCATGCTGATGGGCTATGCCGGCCGTCGTCGCCGCGCCGCGAAGGCGCTTCACGCTGCAACTGCCTGATCTGTATCAAGTTTTCCCGCAAAGGCGCCTAAGGCGCCTTTGTTCGTTTATGCTTGGCTTTGCCCATCGATACGATTGCATCCGAGCGGTTCTGGAAGACAAAGTTTAGCGTTGCCAGCAGGAAAAGCATGTTCGTGCGATAATCCGGCCCCGGCCGAAACATGGCGTTTCGACCCTTTCCGTTTTACGCAAAAAAAGGTATCAAAGATGTTCAAGAAAATCGCAGTCGCAGCAGCCCTCGTCGCCGCATCGTCGGTCTCCTTTGCCGCACCGCAAACCCCGTTCTACGCCGGTGTCGACGTGTCCTCGACCAAGGTCGACGGCTTCGACGACAAGGGCGGCTACGGCGCCTTCGTCGGCTACAAGCTGAACGAGAACGTCGCGGTCGAAGGCGGCTACCACCGCCTGGTCGACAGCGACGTCAGCCTGCTGGGCTACCGCGCCGACACCACCCTCGACCAGATCGACGTCTCGCTGATCGGCAGCGTCCCGCTGTCGAACGGCTTCAGCCTGTACGGCCGCATCGGCTACAACCGCCTGAACGGCGAAGCCAAGTTCGCCGGCGAAAAGGTCAAGGACCACTCGCAGAACGCCCTGTACGGCATGGGCCTGGGCTACGCCTTTACCCCGGTCGTGACCGGCCGCCTGGAAGTGCAGAAGCCTGACAGCGATGTCACCAAGCTGGTGGCCGGCGTCGCCTTCGCCTTCTAATAGGGCATTGTCCTTCCGGCCGCGGCCGGAAGCGGCGAGGAAAACCGGGCTGCCTGCGCAGTCCGGTTTTTTTTCGTCCCTAGCGATCATCCACCGCCCCGCTTTCCTCGCTGTACAATTTGTGCAACATCACCTCTCATTCCTTATGCCGAACCACCGCATCCTGGTGCTCTACGCCCACCCGGCGCCGCACCGCTCGCGCATCAACCGCCGCCTGGCCGACGCCGCGCGTTCCATCGACGGCGTGCTGCTGCACGATCTCTACGAGACCTATCCCGACTTCTTCATCGACGTGGCGCGCGAGCAGGCGCTGGTGGAACAGGCCGAGCTGGTCGTGTTCCTGCATCCGGTGCGCTGGTACAGCATGCCGTCGCTGCTGAAGGAATGGGTCGATGCGGTGTTCCAGCCGGGCTGGGCCTACGGTCCCGGCGCCACGGCGCTGCGCGGCAAGGGCTACCTGCTGGCCCTGACCACCGGCAGTCCGCTGGAAACCTATGCGCCGGGCGAACGCCACGGCCATCCGTTCGAGGCCTTCCTGCCGCCCTTCCGCCAGACCGCCGCCCTGTGCGGCATGCGCTGGCTGGACCCGCACGTCCTGCACGGCGCAAACAGCACCGACGAGGCGGCGGTCGATGCCCACGTGGCCGCCTTCCGCGCCCGCCTGCTCGACTTCCTCGAAGGGAAACACGATGGAGCATAGCCTGCTGACCAATGCCCTGATCTACCTGGCCGCCGCCGTGGTCGCGGTGCCGCTGGCCAAGCGCCTCGGACTGGGCGCCGTGCTCGGCTACCTGCTGGCGGGCATGGCGATCGGTCCCTGGGGCCTGCAATTGATCGGGGACGTCGAGGACATCCTGCATTTCTCGGAATTCGGCGTGGTGCTGCTGCTGTTCCTGATCGGCCTGGAACTCGAGCCGGATCGCCTGTGGTCGCTGCGGCGCCAGATCTTCGGCTGGGGCACGGC
>DAMABW010000570.1:0-2869 GCA_031999925.1 Massilia sp.
TGCTCGAGGGGGTGCCAGAGGGACTGGGCATTGCCGACGTCAAGGATGCAATTGCGGGAGTGCCGGGCGTGGCCAGCGTTCACGACCTGCATGTATGGTCGATCACCAGCGGAAAAGCCAGCCTGACCGTGCACGTCGTGCAGGGTACTGCTGTCACAGACCCGCAAGCTCTCCTGATGGCGATCCGTGAACTCGTGGCGCGCGAGTACGATATCCATCACAGCACCATCCAGATCGAAACGACGCCCTGTGAACAGGCGGCTGAAGAGCACAGCTTCGGGCCTACGCTGGCGCACGAGCACGCCGACCACGACGAGCATGAAGGAGAAAAGCGATGATCGACCATATCAGGGCCAACCTTGTCGAGGCACGCGACGCGCTAGACCGCCTCATCAGCGATGATACCCAACTCGGCAATATTCAGGCCGGCGCCTCCCTGTTGATCGACGCATTGCGCAGCGAGCGCCGCGTCATCTCGTGCGGAAACGGTGGCTCGATGTGCGATGCGATGCATTTGGCCGAAGAGCTGTCGGGGCGATTCCGCGAGGATCGCCCAGCGATGGCGGCCGTGGCCATCAGCGACCCGAGCTATATCAGCTGTGTGGCCAACGACTACGGTTACGACCAGGTATTTGCCCGCTTCGTCCAGGGCAACGGCGGCGCTGGCGACGTCCTGTTCGCAATCAGCACGAGCGGCAGCAGCCCATCGGTCGTGCTGGCTGCCCACGCTGCCCGTGCGCGCGGAATGAAGGTGATCGGCCTGACTGGGCGGTCAGGATCGCAGCTCGAACAGAATGCCGACGTATGCATCTGTACAAGTGCTGGCCGATACGCGGACCGGGTGCAGGAGCTGCATATCAAGGTCATCCATATCCTGATCGAGTTGGTCGAGCGCGCTTTGCAGCCGGCGAACTACCAAGTCAACGGGTAAGCCGCCGACGAGGTCCCACAATAGGCGTCTGGAAGCGGACGCGCCTGCTTACGTCCCGCCGCGTGCTCCACTGAACTTGAGCAGCCGCAGTCCATTGAAGACCACCAGCAGGCTCGCGCCCATGTCCGCAAACACTGCCATCCACAGGGTGGCCGATCCCGCAATCGCCAGTCCCAGGAACACCGCCTTGATCGAAAGGGCGGTAACGATGTTTTGCTTCAGGATGGCACCGGCCTGCCTGCTCAATCGGATGAACTGAGGGATCTTGCGCAGATCGTCATCCATGAGCGCGACGTCGGCTGTCTCGATGGCGGTGTCAGTGCCGGCCGCACCCATGGCGAAGCCGATATTTGCCTTGGCCAAGGCCGGCGCGTCGTTGATCCCGTCGCCCACCATCCCGACGACATGGTAACGGGCGATCTCTTCATCGACCGCTGCAAGCTTGTCTTCCGGCAGCAGGTTGCCCCGGGCGTCGTCGATGCCGACCTGGCGAGCGATGGCAACTGCGGTGACCGCGTTGTCGCCTGTAAGCATGACGGTGCGCACACCAAGTTTGTGAAGCTGGACGATCGCCTCGCGGCTGGTTTCACGAACGGTATCGGCTACACCAATGATCAACAGCGGCGCGGCTTCGTCACATAACACCACTGCGGTTTTGCCCTCGCCTTCGAGTTTCGCGAGTGCCGCCTCGGTTGCGTCGTTGCAGATACCGAGCTCCTCGACCAGCCTGTGGTTGCCCAGGTAGTACCACTTGCCGTCGATTTTGCCTTTCGTGCCACGGCCAGTGAGCGCTTCGAAGTCCGTCACGGTCGACACGGAGGTACTGCCTGCCTGATCCGACCAGTAGCGGCTCACCGCGGTCGACACCGGGTGGTCCGAGCGGCCTGCAAGAGATGCCGCCAGTTGCAGCGAGCTGCCCAGGTCACCTCGCAACGGGGACACATCGGTCACGACCGGCTTGCCCTGCGTGAGGGTGCCGGTCTTGTCCAAAGCCAGCGAACGCACCTTGCCGCCTTCTTCGAGATAGACGCCGCCCTTGACCAGGATTCCCATCCTGGCTGCGGCGGCGAGTCCGCTCACGACTGTCACCGGCGTAGAGATCACGAGCGCGCAGGGACAGGCGATCACGAGCAGTACGAGCGCCTTGTAAATCCATGGCATCCACTGCGCTCCTAACACCAGGGGCGGGAAGATGGCGACTGCAAGTGCCAGCGCAAACACGATCGGCGTATAAACCTTGGAGAACTTGTCGACAAAGCGCTGGGTAGGTGCGCGGCTGCCCTGAGCCTCTTCGACGGCGCGGATGATGCGCGCAAGCGTCGAATTGCTGTGGGCAGCCGTAACGCGATATTCGAATGATCCGGTCTCGTTGACCGTGCCGGCGAACACGATGTCACCTACCGATTTCGAAACCGGAATGCTTTCGCCCGTGATCGAGGCCTGGTTTACGGCAGACTGACCGGCCGTCAGCGCACCGTCCAGGGCAATCCTCTCGCCAGGCCCGACACGTGCGATGGTGCCGACGGCGACGGTTGCCGCTTCGCGTTCCGCCCAGGTGCCATCCTCCAGGCACACGTGCACGGTATCCGGTGTCAGGGCAACCAGGCTCTGGATTGCGTTTCGTGCCCTGTCGAGCGAACGCGCCTCGATCAGCTCGGCAAGCGCGAACAAAACCATGACCATCGCGGCTTCCGGCCATTGGCCGATCAGTACCGCGCCAGTGACGGCAATCGACATCAAGGCATTGATGTTGAGGTTGCGATTCTTGAGGGCTATCCAGCCTTTCTTGTAGACGCCCAGGCCGGAAGCGGCGATGGCGGCCACCGCCAGCAGAATGACCGGTACGGAATTCTCCACCCCGGTGCTCCAGGCAACGATCTCGGCGCCGACAGCTGCAGCCAAGCCAAGCAGAAGGCTGACGAATTGCTTTTTCTGGGC
>DAMABW010000571.1:0-2846 GCA_031999925.1 Massilia sp.
CGACGAAGCGCAGCTTCTGCTCCACCGCCGGCGTATCGAGATACCAACTGACCGGTTGCCCGGCCTGGAAGCGCTTGACGATTTGCGTCACCACCGACTTGCCGCGCCCATCCTCGCCGATGATGTCGTTGCCGCCGCCGGAGAACAGGAAGGCCTTCACGTTGTCGGCGTTGCGGCGCAGCGCCTGCATGTACTCGGCGCCATCGAAGACCATGTTCTGCAGCGTGTCGCCGGCCGCGTCGACGCTCCAGACGTTGTAGTCGCCCGTCAAGCCGTCGATCACATCCGACAGCAGCACCGGGAACTGGAACCAGGAATCGCCCTCGGACACCAGCACCGGCTTGCGGTCGCCGGCGGCGATGCGCGCCTGGAAGGCCGCCTGGCGCCGCATGCGGCTCAGGCCATTCGCCCAGGACATGGCCATCGCCCCCTCGACGATGTCGCGCGGCTGGGCGATGTCGACCAGTTCCGGATTCGGAATGATGCCCGGCGCGAAAGGTTTCGCCAGCGTCGGATCGCCCACGAAATAGGGGCGCAGCTCGGTTTCATCGATGCTGGGGTCGCGCATCATGTCGGTCAGTTCCCGCATCGACACGCGCCCGCGCGCCCTGGCCGGCTTGACGCCGGGCCGGGCCATGGGGCGTTCCTCGGGCGTGGTGCCGAGGCCGACTTGCGGCGCGCCGTTCACGTCGACCGTGATGCGCAGGTTGATCGGGATCTGGAGTGCGCCGGTGTCGTTCAGCGCCGGCTGGACGGTTTGTACCGGGACCTGCGCGCCCTCGTACATCCGCCGCCCGCCCCGGCCGTCGGCGAAGTGCCAGGCCGGCTGCCACTGGTCGGTGACGGCGATCCGGCCGTCGAACTGCACACCGGCCGCGACCACGCGGGTATCGCGCGCCAGCTCGTAGCTCGGCACGGCGTAGTTCGCCTTCAGGTACTCGCCGGCGAAATGCAGGCCGACGATATAGCCGGTGGAGACGTCGATCAGCGCCGAGCCCGAGTTGCCGCCCAGGGTCGAGCTGTCGTGCACCATCGCGTTCACCTCGTTCTCGAAACTGCGCACCCGCGTGCGGCGCCTGATCTTGCCCGGCTGCAGACGCTTGACGTTGTAGACGCCGGCAAAGATGCGGTCTTGCAAGACGAGATCGTTGCGGTCGTCACGCGCCGGATAACCGACCGCCACCATGTCGCGGTTGACCAGGTCCTCGGGCGCCCGCACCGACAGCGTCAGCGGCTGGTAGCTCGGCGGCAGGCCGCTCACCTGCACCAGGGCCATGTCCCAGTAGGGATGGATCATCAGCACGCGCTCGACCGTGAGGTAGGACGCTTGGGCCGGATCGCTGTCGATCTGGCATTCGAAGTCGACCAGCGCGTCGCCCGGCCGGTAGAGCAGGCCTTCGACGCCGAGCCCTTCGGCAAACAGGCGCGCCACGTGGCGATTCGTCATCAACAGCCCGGGACCGACCAGGAAGCCGGTGCCGCCATACGGCACGGTATACATGTTCGGCAGTTCGATGCGGCCGATCGCGCCCAGCAACGGATTGATGCGGTTGCGCATCTCCATCGTATCGAGCTGGCTCCAGACGCCGCCCAACTGGTCGTAGGTGCCGGCGCGCACGAACACGGCCGGCCGGTCGTGGGCCAGCACGATCGCCTCGACGCCAAACAGCTCGCTGGGGCTGACCTGGTCGTCGCGCTGCTCCTTCAGCTTGCGGATGCCTTCGAGCGCGTCGTTGTAGCCGAACTGCGGCACGGCGCCGGGGCGATGGTCGCCGGGCGCGCTCATCGGCTGCAGGTCGCCGACCTGGTCGGGCGGCGGAATCGGCAGCGAGTCGAGATCGTCGCCGGGCGAAACCTGGCGCAGCATCGTGCGCACCCGGCTCACCCTTTCCATATGACTAAGCATGATTCCCTCCTTCGTGGTTGCGGTTGCAAACAACAGGAGGGCCTGGCCGGCGAAGGGCTCGTCGGATTCAGGCCATCGTGCGCTGCTGCGCCCGGGGCGCGCATGCGTCTGGTGTGGGGTGTTATCGGAGGGGTGGGATCAGTCTAGGCAAATGGGTGCGGACGAGCAAGGTCGTGCGTTGCGTTTTTTACATGACCGCTGGCGCTCCCGTCGCCGTGTACCGGCTCGGCTTGTGCGGCGCCAAACCAGCCCGGCAGCGATGGCGTACCGTGGCTGGTGACGCGACGAATAGCACATAAGCCGTTGTTTCTTAACGTATTATTTCCCAGTGAGACAGATTCCCGGTCAATGTCGCGGCTTACTTTTCCTTGGAGATCGTCATGCGCATCCTGTATCGTCTTTCCCTGCTCCTGTTATCGTTCACCGCATCCATGGCACATGCCGGTCCCGGTTATCCGGAATACCGGGTCATGGTTGTCGGGCCGGCCAACAGCTACGCCAACGACATCAACGCCGCCGGCGTCGTGGTGGGCACCTATTATCTGGGCGAGCCAGGCAGTTCGCCCTCGCGCGGCTTCGTCAACCGCGGCAAGGGCGTGACGACCCTGGGCACGCTGGGCGGCAGTGCGAGCAGCGCCGTGTCCATCAACGACAAGGGCCAGATACTCGGCAACTGGACCACCAGCAACGGCAGCCAGCGCGGCTTCATCCATAGCCAGGGCCGGCAGCGCGATATCGGTGCCGTCGCCGGTGTCCCGGCAAACGCGAGGACGACCTACACCGACATCAACAACGCCGGCTACGTGACGGCGAATGTCTTCCTTCCCGGCTCCGCCGGCGAGCGCGGCTTCCTGCGTACGCCGGGCGGGCAGTTCAGGGACATCGGCAGTCTGTCGACCGCGCCGGCAACGATGAACTACGCGCTGGCGATCAACAACCG
>DAMABW010000572.1:0-2824 GCA_031999925.1 Massilia sp.
GAGCGAGGGTTCGTCCAGCAGCAGCGCCTTCGGGCGGCCCATCAGGGCGCGGCCGATGGCCACCATCTGCTGCTGGCCACCGCTCAGCGAGCCGGCCGGCATGTCCTTCTTCTCGTGCAGGATCGGGAACAGCTCGAACACTTCGTCCAGCGTGCGCTGGGTGCCCTTGCTGTCGCCGCGGTGCACGTAGGCGCCGAGCGTCAGGTTCTTCAGTACCGACATGCCGGGGAAGAGCTTGCGGCCTTCGGGGCAGTGGACCAGGCCATCGGCCACGATCTGCGAGGGCTTGCGGCCTACCAGGTTCTGCGAACCGAAGTGGATGCTGCCCGACGAGGCCTTGTTCAAGCCGCTCATGGTGAGGAAGATCGAGCTTTTGCCGGCGCCGTTCGAGCCGAGCAGCACCACCAGTTCGCCCTCGTTGGCATGCAGGGTGACGTCGTGCAGGGCTCGGAAGCTGCCGTAGGAGAGGTTGACCTTGTCGAGTTTAAGCATGTTCGCTCCCCAGGTAGGCTTCGATCACGACCGGGTTCGAACGGATTTCGGCAGGCGTGCCTTCGGCGATGCGCTCGCCGTAGTTCAGCACCAGGATCTTGTCGGCCAAATTCATGATCATGTCCATCTTGTGTTCGATCAGGCAAATCGTCAGGCCGCTATCGGCCATCTTGCGGATCAGGCGCGCCAGGCCCTCGGTTTCCTCGGGATTGACGCCGCCGGCCGGTTCGTCGAGCAGCAGCAGGCTCGGATCGGTCGACAGGGCCAGGGCGAACGCGACGCGCTTGCGCTCTTCCTGCGAGATGTCGCCGGCGATGCGCGATTCGATGTGGGCCAGGCCCACGAAGTCGAGCGCGGCGCGCGCCTTTTCGCGGCAGCGGCGCTCTTCTTCCTTCATGCGCCGCGTGCCGAGCACGGCGTCGACCAGGGTCGAGCCGGTGCGCAGGCGGTGGCCGACGATCAGGTTGTCGAGCACGGTGGCGGTGTCGAACAGGGTCGTGGTCTGGAAGGTGCGCGCCATGCCGCGGCGCGCCACCTGGTCGGCGCGCAGGCCGGTCACGTCCTCGCCCTTGAAGATCACCTTGCCCGAGGTCGGCGCGATCGCCCCGCTGATCAGGTTGAAGAAGGTGGTCTTGCCGGCGCCGTTCGGACCGATGATGGCGTTGATCGTGCCGGGTTCGCAGCTGACGCTGACGCTGTTCACCGCGCACAGGCCGCCGAAGCGCTTGGTGAGGTTGTCGATCTTAAGCATGCGTTGCTCCTTGCTTCGGTGCCGGTTTAGCGCTGGCCGTATCGGCCGCTGCCGCTGGCGCTGCCGGCGCACGCAGCGCTGCCTTGCGGCGCTGGCGGTTCAGGTAAGTGCCGACGATCCCGTACGGCAGGAAGATGACGAGCAGGACCAGTACCGGGCCGAACACCACGAAGCGGTATTCCTGCAGTACCTGCAGGTACTGGGTCAGCCACGGAATCGAGATCGCGCCGAGCAGAGGCCCGAGCAGGGTGCCGATGCCGCCGATCAGCATGTACATGGTCATGTCGAAGGTGTGCTCGACGCCGGCGATGCCGGGGCCGAGGAAGCGCACGTAGCCGGCATACAGGCCACCGGCCAGGCCGGAGAAGAACACCGACAGCATGAAGGCCAGCAGCTTGTTGCGCATCAGGTTGATGCCGAGGGCTTGCGCCAGGTCGTCGCCATTGCGGATCGCCATGAAGGTGCGGCCCAGCAGCGAGTGCACGATGCGGTGCATGATCCACAGGCTCGCCACCAGGAAGAACAGCACCAGGTAGTACTGGGTGCGCGCTTCGGAAAAGTCCAGCGGGCCGATGTTCTCCGGCGCCGGGATGCCCATGATGCCCACGGTGCCGTGGGTCAGGCTTTCCCACTTCTCGATCACCAGGTACATGATGTAGCCCACGCACAGCGTGAAGATCGAGAAGAAGTGGGTCTTCAGGCGCAGCGACACGATGCCGACGAAAAAGCCGAGGAAGGCCGCGACAAAGCCGGACAGGCCGAAGGCCAGCCAGAACGACACGCCATGGTCCACCGTCAGGATGCCGACCGTGTAGGCGCCGACGGCCATGAAGCCGCTGTGCGCCAGGTTGAACTGGCCGGTGTAGCCGGTGATGAGGTTCAGGCCTATCGTGGCGATGGCATAGATGTAGGCCGTCGACATCACGGTGAGGTGGTAGTCGTTACCGGCCATGAAGGGGAAGGCCAGCGCCAGCGCCAGCAGGAGCAGCCATCCGGTTGCGGGGCGAATCAGCTTCATCAGTGTGCTCCCTTGGCGAACAGGCCCTGTGGGCGTACCGACAGGATCAGCACCAGCAACGCAAAGGCGATGATGTCCTTGTAGTCGGTCGAGATGTAGAAGGCGCCGAAGGCTTCGGCAAAGCCGATGATCAGGCCGCCGACGATGGCGCCCGGCACGCTGCCCATCCCGCCCAGCACGATGATGACGAAGGCCTTGGTGATGACCAGGTTGCCCATCGAGGTGTAGACCAGGTTGATCGGCGCGTACAGCACGGCGGCGACGCCTGCCAGGGCGCCGGCGATGGCGAAGGTGAGCATCGCCACGCGGGTGGCGTCGATGCCGACCAGGGCTGCGCCTTCGCGGTTCTGCGCCATGGCCACGATGGTGGCGCCGGTGACGGTCTTCTTCAGGAACAGCTGCAGCAGCACGACCAGGAAGAAGGCGGCGCCGATGATCAGGAGGCGCTGGGCTGGCATGGTCAGGCCGCCGAAGGTGAGGATCTCGTTATACGGCGTGGCCATGCGGTGGAAGTCCGCACCCCAGATGGCCTGGGCGCCGGCTTCCAGGAACAGCAGGATGCC
>DAMABW010000573.1:0-2813 GCA_031999925.1 Massilia sp.
GGCGTTGTTGGGGGATGACCGGACCGTTTTCGCGACGTATGCGATGGGGGAGAGGGTTCACCAGCGGTGATTTTTCAACCCGTGGATTGACGTTAACGGGGCTGTTGCCTGTTCTGTTATCGGCTCCTTTGATCCGCGTGGGCACGAGTGCCCACCCTACGGGAGACGTTCCAGGCCCAAAACCCCGCATGGTTTTGTGGCCGAGGCACGCAGTGCCGAACCCGCGGCGGGATCCGTAGGGTGGACACTCGTGCCCACGCGGATTCAACCCACCACTAACAGCGCAGGCAACAGCCCCGATAACGCTGGCACACCCCCCGCACCAAACCCCCACACAACCCCATCCATTGCCAACCCTGCACGAAAGCGGTTAGAGTTTCGCGGTCCGCACCAACCAACCGTTACGAAAGAATCCCGATGCAGAAGAAACTGAGCAGCGTCCTGATCGCGCTGGCCTTTGCAGCCGCCCCGGTGGCCGCGAAGGAGCCCTCGAGCGCGGCGCGCCAGGCCAACGAAGCCGCCACCGCCCGTCATTACGCCGCCCTGATCGCCGGCAGCGAACCGAAGCTGGCCGAGCTGACCATGTTCTTCACCCAGATGCCGAAAGGCGGCGACCTGCACCACCACTACTCGGGCGCCATCTACGCCGAGCAGTATGTCGATTTCCTCGACAAGCAGGGTGTCTGCGTCAACAAGCAGACCTACCGCATCGAGACCAACAAGGACGTCATCGCCGCTGAGCGCGCGAAACCGGCCAAGGAACGCAACTGCCTGTCCAGCGCCGAAGTCTATGCCGACGACCACACCTGGCGCGAGCTGGTGCAGCGCTGGTCGAACAAGGACTTCGACAACCACGGCGCCATCCAGCCGCCGCCGGACCGGCTGTTCTTCCAGACCTTCGGCTACTTCGGCCCGGTCTCGAACGCCAACTTCGCCGAAGGCCTGCAAGAACTGAAAAAGCGCGCGATCGCCGAGAACGTCAGCTACATCGAAACCATGTTCAAGATGGCGCCGGCCGTCGCCAACCCCGAGTTCGACGCGCGCGCCTGGCAGCTGGTGAACGACGACGCGGCCCTGAAGGTCGAACTCAACGCCTGGATGGAAACCCTGGCGCGCGACCCCGCCTTCAACAAGACCCTGGGCGAATTCGTCGCCAAGATCGACGAAGCGGCGCAAGGCATCGACGACGAGCGCTTCACCATGCGCTACCAGACCTACGTGCTGCGCCTGCTGAATCCGTCGCAGGTGTTTTCCTCGATGATCGGCGCCTTCAAGGCGGCGTCGGCGAACGGCAAGATCGTCGGCGTCAACATCGTCGGCCAGGAAAGCACGGCCGTCTCGATGCGCGACTACACCCTGCACATGAAGATGTTCGGCTTCCTGAAGTCGGTGTATCCGAACGTGAAGGTGGCCATGCACGCCGGCGAGCTGGCGATGGGCGACGTGCCGCCGGAAGGCCTGAAGTTCCATATCGACGAAGCGCTGGTGCTGGCGAACGCCGACCGCATCGGCCACGGCATCGACCTGGCCCACGAAAGCAATGCCGTCCGGATCATGGAAAAGATGCGCAAGGACGACGTGCCGGTCGAGATCAACCTGACCTCGAACGCCTTCATCAACGGCGTGAAGGACGAGAACCACCCGATCACGCTGTACCGCAAATATGGCGTGCCGTATGTGATCTCGACCGACGACGCCGGCGTCACCCGCCACACGCTCAGCAACGAGTACGTGCTGTTCGCCAGCCGCTACAAGCCGGAATATGCGGAGATGAAGAAGACCTCGTACAACAGCATCCGCTACGCCTTCCTGAGCCCGGCGGAGAAGACGCGCCTGACGCGCCAGCTCGACGAGCGCTTCGCCAGGTTCGAAGCCGAGATGGCGGGATTGGCGAAAAACGTTGCGCCTGCGCGACGCACAAAAGTCAAATAAACCGCGAAAAAGTCTGGTTCGATAACGGCAGCGCAAGGCTGCCGTTTTTGCAAGTGCACCATGCCTTGCACCGTGTTGGCGCACACATTTGTTAGCCACGAGCTAACAAATGTGGTCTCGTCGCCACAGATTTACGGACTCATCCATGCGTTTTCCGAAAAAGCTTATCTAAATATTTCAGTAAAGAATGCCTTCCGTATAATCGCGCCTTGTGATTTTGCGCGAGAAACCTCGTTGCGGTGCACCAAATGCACGTTTTTCGGGCGGTTCAGACGCCCAGCCTCTAAATGGCTAAGTAAAAACGTATTTGTCTGGCCGATAGGGCTCATGCATATTTGTTGATGTTGGTAAATATGCTTGAAGTTTTTTCAATGGCGACGTGTAACAGGGATGACATCTTTCCTGTCTACAATCGCCCGGTTCCAAGGCTGGCTGTGCCGCTGCGTTTCGCAGCAACCAGGGTTGCAGTACTTGTAAAGAGGGATGTCCACGGACGTCCAAATAACTATTAAGTCTATTTTGGGGTTTTAACAATGATCACTCAGAAACAGATCCGGCTCACCAAGCTGGCCCTGGCTTTGTCGATTGCGTTGTCGGCTGCACCGACCTTCGCACAGAACACCACCTCCGCCATCGGCGGCCGTGTCGCTGGTGCGGATGGCCGTCCAGTGGCCGGCGCTCAGGTGTCGATCCAACACGTTGAGTCGGGATCTGTCAGCAACGTCGCTACCGACGCTGAAGGCCGTTACGTCGCACGCGGCCTGCGTGTCGGCGGTCCGTACACGATCATTTACACCAAGGATGGCATCTCGGAACGCCGCGAAAACGTCTACGTCGAGCTGGCAGAAACCGCATCGATCGATGCGACCCTGGGCCAGGCG
>DAMABW010000574.1:0-2810 GCA_031999925.1 Massilia sp.
TACAACTGCTAACTACTTATTCGGATTTCAGGTTCTTCAAGCCGGCGAACGGCGATACCTTTTCGGACTTCAGTGCATCCAACAGCTCCGTGCTGGGGCACTGTTCGTGCTTCGGCGACTGCGGCAAGGCCAGCAGCGCTTCGTCTTCAAGCAACTGGCGAATATCGCATTCGCGGCTGCCGACGATCACGTCGATGCTTTCATCGTCGAGGATTTCCTCGATGCCGTCGGCTTCCTCGTCGTCGACGCCCAATACCAACTGGGTGGACGAATCGATCTCGTAGCCAAACGGCGCCAGGCAACGCTGGCAGGACAACTGGACCAGGCCGGCCACCGACAAGGTCATGGTCGGATAACCCTCGGGCGTGGTACCACCCTGGATCGACCAGGTGATCTCGCCGCTGGCGTCTGCGCAGTCGGCGGCGAGGCGGGTCATTTCCGCCACTGGCGTGACACCTTCGCGATAGCCATTGTTGCGGCAAAATTCAAAGGCGTCGATGACAAAAGCGCTCATTACAGAAAACGTCCCCGGAAAACCTGCGATAATAACAGGCTTGTCCTCGTGCAGTCAAAGACTTACGCGTTTTTTTGGGGGTGGCGGCGGTGTGCTGTGGCCCGGGTGTTGCCGGATGTGGCTGTCTGGCCCGTTTACCTGTCCCGTTCGCTTCCAAACTATCAGCAAAGCTTGCCGGGATGATCCATCCATTCGTTTTGCTTATACTTCCGCTTTGCCTTTCGACAGCGCCGACATGATACCAAGTTCTGCCCTACCGCGCCTCATCCTCGCTTCCAGTTCAAGCTATCGCCGCGAATTACTGTCGCGCCTGCATCTGCCCTTCGAGGCGATCGCGCCGCACATCGACGAAACGCCGCTGGCCGGCGAAGCACCGCAGGACACCGCGTTGCGCCTGGCCCGCGCCAAGGCCGAGGCGATCGCCCGCCTGCATCCGGGCGCGCTGGTGATCGGCTCGGACCAGGTGGCCACGCTCGACGGCGCCCAGATCGGCAAGCCGGGCGACCATGCGCGCGCCCTGGCCCAACTGCAGACCATGCGCGGGCGGGAAGTCGTGTTCCATACGGCACTGTGCCTGTGGGATGGGCGCGTGGCCGATCCTTTACAAGCCGCGCAGATCGAGAACGTGCAGGTGTTCGTGCGTTTCCGCGACCTGCCCGATGCCGAACTCGACGCCTACCTGCGCATCGAGCAACCCTACGATTGCGCCGGCAGCGCCAAGAACGAAGGCCTGGGCATTGCCCTGCTCGAACGCATCGACTCGTCCGACCCGACCGCCCTCACCGGCTTGCCCCTGATCGCCCTGACCGGCATGCTGCGTCGCGCGGGCATGCCTTTCTTCGGCGTTTGATCTACTTACCAATAAGAAAATGCCTGGTACCCTCTTCCTGATTCCAAATACCCTCGGCCCGACCGACGCCGCGCCCGGCGCCCTGAACGGTGTCCTGCCCGGCCAGGTGCAGGCGATCACCTCGCAACTCGGCTATTTCGTGGCCGAGAATGCCAAGACGGCGCGCGCCTTCCTGAAACTCGTCGCGGTCGATCATCCGCTGTCGCGTCCGCTGCAAGAGATCCGCATTGCCGAGCTGAACGTGAACACGCCGGCGGCGGCCTTGTCGGCGCTGCTGGAGCCGCTGTTGGCGGGCGAAGATGCGGGACTGGTGTCGGAAGCCGGCGTTCCGGCGGTGGCCGATCCCGGCGCCGACCTGGTGCGCCTCGCCCATCAGCATGGCATCACGGTGCGGCCGCTCGTGGGGCCGTCGTCCCTGCTGCTGGCCGTGATGGCGAGCGGGCTCAACGGACAGAGCTTTGCCTTCAACGGTTACCTGCCGACCGATGCGGCGGCGCGCGCAAAACGGATTCGCGAACTGGAAGCGCGTTCGCGCAGTGAAAAGCAGACGCAATTGCTGATCGAGACGCCGTATCGCAACGGGCAGATGCTGGAAGCGCTGGTCGCGACTTGCCAGCCGGGGACGCTGGTGTGCGTGGCGACGGACTTGTCGCTGGCAAGCGAGTCGGTGCGGACGATGACGGCGGCGAAGTGGAAGGCACAACTGGCGGCGGGCAAGATGCCGGAGTTTCACAAGAAGCCGACGGTGTTCTTGTTCCTGGGACAGTAAAAGCGGCGATGTTTTTGTAGGGTGGGCCGGGCCGCGCAAGGCACCTGTGCCCACGCGGTCTCATCGAATGATCTTCGGCGACGCGCCCAAGAATCGCCGCGGCTGACAAATCGCTGTCGCGCCGCATATGATCGACTGGTCAGACAGCGTGGACACAGGTGCCTTGCGCGGCCCGGCCCACCCTACAAAACCTAAGCGGCCTCGCAGGCCAGCTCGCGCACCCAATCGAAGGCTTCCAGCTCGATCTCGCGCACCTGCTTCGACGTCAGCCCCAGCCGCTTCAGCGCCGCCGTGAAGCATTTCCCGGTATCCGCCTTTTCCAGCCGCTCGACCACATCCAGCATCGCGCCGAACGTGCCTTCGCGATGCAGCAACGCCGCACGCACGTCGTCCGCCAGCTCGACATTGTCGAGAATATCCGCCATCGGCATCGAGAACAGCGCATCGGCCAGCGACATGATGCCCACCGTGAACGCCCGCTCGGCACACACGCCATCCTCCTGGTGCACCCGCAGCGACATCAGTTCGAGCAGTTTGCCGCGCGTGGTGGCCAGTTGCAGCAGCGGCGAGTTCAGTTCCACCGGGCTGCCCGGCGTCGTGTACAGCAGGATCTGCAGCCAGCGCCGCAGTTGCTTGCGGCCCAGCTTGGCAATCGCCTCGCTCACCGATTCGATACG
>DAMABW010000575.1:0-2808 GCA_031999925.1 Massilia sp.
GCCGTGGGTCAGATGCGCGCCATCGAGTTCATCGCGGACGAGCCGGGCGACTGGGCCTTCCACTGCCACAAATCCCACCACACGATGAATGCGATGGGACACGACGTGCCGAACATGATCGGTGTCGACCACCGCGGCGTGGCCGAGAAGATCACCAAACTCGTCCCCGACTACATGGTGATGGGCGAGAAAGGCGGCTCGATGGGCGACATGGAAATGCCGCTTCCCGACAACACGCTGCCGATGATGACGGGCCAGGGCCCCTTTGGCGGCGTCGAGATGGGCGGCATGTTCACCGTACTGAAAGTACGCAAGGACCAAAAGCGCGGCGACTACAGCAATCCCGGCTGGTACAAGCACCCGGCCGGTACTGTGGCCTACGAATGGAAGGGCGAGGCCCCCGCAGCCGTTCGCAGCCAGCAGGCAGGCGGCCAGGCGATGCCTGCAGCAAAGCGTCCGGAGGTCGAAGTGACAGTCCGCAAACCTCAGGGCCACCAGGGCCACCACTAACTGCTGCTCGTGCAGGCCAATGGCAAGACCACTGTTTTCAAGCACTACAACTCACCACACCTAACTGGAGGAACCACAATGAACGCATTCTCGAAACTGACCCTGTCGATCGTGATGGCCGCCGCAAGCACGGTAGCCCTGGCCCAGGAAAGCACCCACGCCGGACACGGCTCGCATGGCGCCCACGGCGGCCACGCCGGCCATGCTGCATCGGCGCCGGCCGAACTGACCGACGGCGAAGTGAAAAAGATCGACCAGGAGGCTGGCAAAATCACGATGCGCCACGGTGAAATCAAGAACCTCGACATGGCCGCAATGACGATGGTCCTGCGGGTAAAGGATCCGGCCATGCTCACCCAGGTCAAGGTCGGCGACAAGGTCAGGTTCGCTGCCGACCGCGTCAACGGTGCCGTGACCATCGTCCAGCTGGAAAAGGCACAGTAATCACGAGTTCGTCCGTCCATTACGTCCCCGCGCTCGCACAGGCGGGCAACAAGGAGAAATCACATGAACATCAAGAATCTGCTTGTGGCCGCAGCTGCGGCTATCGCCACCGTTGCTGCCCCTGCTGCGCTCGCCCATGCCAAACTGGTGGGCTCGCAACCAGCGGCCGACAGCGTCGTCAGCCCGGCGCCAGCGCAAGTGCGCCTGCAATTTAACGAACCCCTCGAACTGCCCTTCAGCAAGGTCAAGCTGGTCGACGAGAAAGGCGCAGTGGTCGAGGCAGCGAAGGTGGCCGCCGATCCGGCCGACGCCAAAGCCCTGATCGCCACCACGCCGGGCTTGCATGCCGGAGCCTATCGTGTGCAGTGGACCACGGTCACGCGCGACGGCCACAAGGTCAAGGGCGAATTTCCGTTCCGGGTGAAATAAATGGGGGGGGACCTCATCCTGGCCCAGCGCGCCGTTACGGTGATCCTCAACCTGTCGCTCGCCATACTCGTCGGCACAAGCGCAGCGATGTTATGGCTGCGCACTAAGGCGTCGCCGTGGGCATTGTCCACCCTGCCTCGGCTACGTGCCGCGCTGCTGGGTGCCAGCGGCACGGCGATCCTGGCTTACATGGCCATCCTCTGGGTCGAGGCCGCGTCGATGGCCGAGGTCCCCTTGCCCGAGGCGCTGCCTGCGGTGCGATCCGTCCTCACCGGAACGCACTTCGGATTGGCCTGGATGATCGGTGCGGTCGCGCTCCTCGCTACGGCGGCAGTGTCGGCCACACCACTGCGCACTCAGTCCCGCTTGCCGGCGTCCGTCGTCCGCATCGTGGCAATCGGCGTGCTTCTCTACAGCCGCAGCATGGTCAGCCACGCCGGCGCCGCAGGAGACTTTACCTCGGCGGTGGCCGTCGACTGGGTGCACCTGGTATTGATCAGCATGTGGGTGGGTGAAGTCATCGTGGCGGGCCTTGTCACGCTGCGCAGCCCGCCGGGGAACACGCCCGAAAACCGGTCCGATTGCGCTGCTTACGTCCAGGCGCTCTCGCATAGCGCAACCGTCGCCTTGGTCGGGATTTTCGCAACGGGGGTGCTCAGCACCTGGCGTGTGCTCGAGCGTCCCGAGGACCTGGTCGCCACCCCGCTTGGCAACCCTTACAGCACCACACTCATCATCAAGGTCGGATTGGTACTGGGCGCCGCAGCGCTCGGCGGGTTCAATCGGTTTGTCGTCATGCCTTCCCTGCTCCGTTCGCTGACGCAGTCAGGTCACAGCGGAGCCGATGCCAGCACGCGTTTTGCGCGTGTCCTGCAAGTCGAAGCGCTTGTCCTGATCGCCGTCCTCGTTGCGGCAGCTTTCCTGACGTCGACCTCGCCGCCCATGGCGGCTTGACCGAATGCGCTGGTCTTCACGTAAGGTGAAGTAAGGACAGGTGGGAGCCGTCAGCCTAGCGGCTCCCATCCGGCCTCAGACCTTGAAGTCGTCGAAGGCCACCATGCCGTCGTCGACGCCGAGTTCCTTCAGCATCCGGCGCGTCGCCGCCAGCATGGCCGGCGGGCCGCATACGTAGAACTCGAGCGACGCCAGATTCGGATGGTCTCGCAGCAAGCCATCGCGCACTGCCTCGTGCACGAAGCTTGCCGGCCCAGCACCGCCCTCTTCCGACAGCACGAGCCGCCAGTCGAAATTCGGATGGCGTGCCGCCAACGCCGCCATCTCGTCGACATAAGGCGCGTCACGCCGGCTGCGGGCGCCGTACCAGAAGTGCACAGGTTCGCTTGCCCCTTGCGCGAACAGCGCATGGATCATGGCGCGTAGCGGAGCCATGCCTGCGCCGCCACCGATGAACACCTACTCGCGTGC
>DAMABW010000576.1:0-2804 GCA_031999925.1 Massilia sp.
TCCCCGGCGCGAACTGGCGCATCCAGAAATTGCCGCCGATGATGTCGCTGGTGGTCCAGGCGCCATCGACCAGGCCGCCGCCGTTGTACACCTGCTCCCAGATCAGGTAGCCGGTGTCGTCCTGCGTCTCGATGTTGCCGTCGGCGTCGTACACCAGGCGCAGGGCCGGTTGCAGGTGCGCGGCCGCGGTGCCGCCGGAGGCGCGGTACCAGTCGTAGCTGAGCGCGCTCAGGTTGCCGAGCGTGCGGCCGGCAACGTAACCCCAGGTGTAGGCGAAATCGGCCTTGCCGACGCCGTCGGCCAGCGACATCTCGACCGAGCCATTGCCGTTGCGGGCGTTGGTGTCGGTGATCGCGGCGCTGCTGTTGGCGCGCACGTTGGTCACGTTCCAGTGGTTCAGGCCAGGACCCATGTCGTCGGGGGTGACGACGATCGTTGCGGCGTGGGCGCCGGTACCGGTGGCGGCAGCGGCAAGCAGCGCTGCGTACAGAAGCGTTTTCATGGATATCTCCTCGTGTTGGAATGTTTCTATATTTTTAACTGCGGAAATATACTAGCAGTATATTATTGCATTCGAGTACACATTTTAAGGCTGAGTATGCTATCGGCAACAGCCGGCAGCGCTAACGGCTAGAATGGCTGTCTTACCGCTTTTCTCCTGCCTGTTCATGGAACGTTTTTCCGCCCTGATGCGCCGCCTGGCGATCGAACCGTATACCCTCGCCCTGCTCGGCATGGTCGTGCTGGCCAGCTTCCTGCCCGCCAGCGGCGAGGTGGCCGATATTCTCGGTAACGTCACCACCTTCGCCATCGGCCTGCTGTTCTTCCTGCACGGCGCCAAGCTTTCGCGCGAAGCGATCGTCGCCGGCCTGCTGCACTGGCGCCTGCACCTGCTGGTGCTGGCCTCGACCTTCGTCATGTTCCCGCTGATGGGCCTGGCCATCAAGCCGCTGGCCCTGGGCCTGCTCACGCCCGACCTGTATCTCGGCATCCTGTTCCTGTGCGTGCTGCCCTCGACCGTGCAATCGTCGATCGCTTTCACCGCGATGGCGCGCGGGAACGTGGCGGCGGCCGTGTGCAGCGCCTCGGCCTCGAATTTCCTCGGTATTTTCCTGACCCCGCTGCTGGTGGGTGCGCTGATCGTGCACGGCGCCGGCGACGCCGGCTTCGGCTGGTCGCAGGTACTGAGCATCGTCGAACAGTTGCTGCTGCCCTTCCTCGCCGGCCAGTTGCTGCGTCCGTGGATCGGCGCCTTCATCGACCGCTACAAGCCGGTGCTGCGCTACGTCGACCAGGGCTCGATCCTGCTGGTGGTCTACACCGCCTTCTCGGAATCGGTGACCGAAGGCCTGTGGCAGCACGTCTCCGGCGCTACGCTGGCGGCCCTGCTCGGCATCTGCGCCCTGATGCTGGCGGTGGCCCTGGGCCTGGCCACCTGGACCAGCCGCCGCCTCGGCTTTTCGAAGGAAGACGAGATCACCATCGTGTTCTGCGGCTCGAAGAAGAGTCTCGCTACCGGCGTTCCGATGGCCAAGGTGCTGTTCGCGCCCTCGGCGCTGGGCATGATCATCCTGCCGGTGATGCTGTTCCACCAGATCCAGCTGATGGTGTGCGCGGTGCTGGCGCAGCGCTGGGCGCGGCGCGTGGAGCAGCCTGCCGCCGTGTCTGTCGAAAGCCAGGGTCAGGTCTGACATTCGGATACGGGTTTGAGCGTGGGATGGTGGGGCCGGCAAGCTATCGGTGCCCTACCCTGGTCACGGCCGTGCGTCCGGCATCGCGCGTTCGCAGTATAGTCGACTGCCGAGCCACCATCGAGAAAGAAAGGCGCCTATGCGAACAACCCTCTTATTCGGAATGCTTGCGCTGCTGAGTGCATGTTCGAAAAACCCCGCGCCGCCACAGGCGCATGGCGGGACGACGGCGCCCTCCGCGTCTTCCGCGCCTTCCGCGCCGGGCGAGACACCTGCAGGCGCCGCATCGAATGCCTTGAGCGCCGAGGGCATCGGTTCGATCCGCTTCGGCATGACACTGGAACAGGCGCAGCAGGCCGCTGGCGGCGGCAAGGCCACGCTGCCGGAACCGTTCGACCCGGCCTGCAGCATGGTGCGCTTCCCTTCCCTGCCGAAGCTGCGCTTCATGGTCGAAAACGATGTTGTGACCCGTGCCGACGCCGAACCCGGTGTCGAGAACGCCGTCGGCGTCGCATTCGGCGCCACGCTGGCCGACATCCGCGCCAGCCATCCCGAGGCGCAGATCACGCCGCACAAGTACGACGAGAACGGCCATTACGTGACCTTCCCGAGTGCCGACGGCCGCTCCGCCATCATCCTGGAAGAAACCGGCGGCAAGGTGACGAAAATGCGCGCCGGCCTGCAGCCAGCCGTCGCCTACGTCGAAACCTGCGGTTGAGCGTTCAAAACATCCGGCGTCAGGCAGGCACGTAGACCAGCCTGATCACGTCCTCGTCCATCCGCTCGTTGCTCACCAGGCGCAGCGGCGGACGCGGACCCGCGAAGTAGGGCTTGCCGTGACCCAGCACGACCGGGTGCAGGTAGATCCGGTATTCGTCGATCAAGTTCAGCTCGGTAAGGCTGCGCGCCAGGTCGGGGCCGGCAACCTCGATCTCGCCATCGCGCTCGGTCTTCAGCTGGCCGATCGCGCCCACCAGATCGTGCTTGATGAGCGTGGCATGCGGACCGACCGACTGCAAGGAGCGCGACACCACCCACTTCGGCTGCCTGCGCCATGCCGCCGCAAACGCCTGCCGGTCCGCATCCCATTCGGCGTGGTCGTCGTCCCAGTAA
>DAMABW010000577.1:0-2804 GCA_031999925.1 Massilia sp.
GGCTGGCTGCAATGTGAAGGGATCGCCGTTGATCCTGTCATCAGGGTTTGCAAGAGCCGTGCCAGCGAACTGCCGGGGCGTCGGCCTGGGTGCAGCGGCCGGGTGCGCCTCATTGCAGTGCACCATGCGCGAAAATGATGCGCCGCGGCGCACCGTGCTTGCCCCGCTTACCGCAAGTCGTGGATCGCGAACGAGCGCGCGTACGCGGCCGGATCGCTACCGTCCCAGACCCGGCCATCGATGAGCGTGGCGCTGCGCATCGCCGTTTCGGGCACGGCAGCGCCGGCCAGCTGTGCCGCTTCACGGTAGAGATCAATGTGGTTCACCTGCGCCACCACGTTCAGGTAATCCGGGTCGGCGGCCAGCAAACCCCAGCGCCGCTGCTGGGTCAGGAACCACATGCCGTCGGACAGCCAGGGAAAGGTGGCTGCGCCATCGCCGAAGAAGCGCAGCGCCGGCCAGTCCGCACGGCGCGGCAGCAGGCAGGCGCGCAGCACGTCCACGCCCGTGTTGATGTAGGCGGCGCTGGCCAGCACCTCGGCCGCCGCTTCGCGGTTCACCGGCGAAGCATCGAGCCAGCGCGCCGTGTCGAGCAGGGCCGCGACCAGGGCGCGGCAGGCGTTGGGATGGGCGGCGACGAAATCGGCGCGCGCACCCAACGCCTTGCCCGGATGGTCGGGCCAGACCTGGCTGCTGGACGCGACCAGCGCACCGGCGCCGCACTGCAGCGCACGCCGGCTCCAGGGTTCGCCCGCGCAGAAGCCGTTCATGTGGCCGGCCTCCAGGTTGGCGGCCATCTGCCCCGGCGGCACCGTGACCAGTTGCGCATCCTTCACCGGGTCGATACCAGCGGCGGCCAGCCAGTAGCACAGCCACATGGCGTGGTTCCCGGTCGGGAAAGTATGGGCGAAGGTATAGCGGCGCGGTTCGGAACGCATCAGCGCGGCCAGGCCGGCGCCGTCGCGCGCGCCGCGCTCGGCCAGCGCGCGCGACAAGACGATCGACTGGCCGTTCTGGTTCAGGTTCATCAAGAGCGCCATGTCGCGCGGCGCCGAGCCGATGCCCATCTGCAGTCCATACAGCAGTCCATATAAAGCCTGGGCCGCATCGAGTTCGCCCGTGTTCAGGCGGTCGCGCATGGCCGACCAGGAATGCTGGCGTTCGAGCACCAGGCGGATGCCGTACTTCTCGTCGAAGCCGATTACCGACGCCATCACCAGCGGCGCGCAGTCGGCCAGCGGCATGAAGCCGACCCGCAGTTCGGTTTTCTCCGGCCGGTCGCTGCCGCCCGCGTGCGCGCCCTGCCCTGGCAAAGCTGTCATGTGATTCCTCTCGTAAGCCGGGGCCTAGCCCAGCAGGTCCTCGACGTCGAGGATGCGCTGCGCGACCTCGGCCAGTCTCAGGTTCTTGTTCATCGCCAGGCTGCGCAGGCGGCCGTAGGCTTCTTCTTCCTTCAGACGGTAGCGCGCCATCAGCACGCCCTTGGCGCGCTCGACCACCTTGCGCTCGGCCAGCTTCTGGCGCGTGTCGGCCAGTTCGCCCAGCAGTTGCTGCTCGCGCCGGAAGCGCGCCAGCGCCACGTCGAGCACCGGCCGCACGCGCTCGGCCTGCAAACCGGCCACGATATAGGCCGACACGCCGGCCGCCATCGCCGCTTCCATCGCCGGCGCGCTGTGGTCCTCGGTGAACAGGACGATGGGGCGGCGTTCGTCGCGCGTGGCGATGACGATGTGTTCGAGCACGTCGCGCGCGTCGGATTCGCTGTCGACGATGATCAGGTCCGGCTGCAACTGGGCCACGCGCTCGGGCAGGAAGATGTCCGGCGGCAGCGAGGCGACGATGTCGTAGCCCGACTCCAGTAGCCCGATGCGCAGCGCCGTGTTGCGCTCGACCTGGGCGGCGCACGCGGCAGCGTCGTTGCCGGCGGTGTCGGCGGTGACGACGACGATGCGCAGGCTGCGGGGCGGGGAATGGGATTTCATACCGACAACGATGCAAGAAGCGGGCCACGCCTCATATCGCTTGCTCACAGTCGAGATATATCAACAGTAAATATCGCTCCCCATGATGCCTTTGAAATCATAAGCCCAGCTTATCGCCGACATCACAAACATAAAGTTTATTTATGGGATTTTCCGTTCTATACTGCAACGCAACATCGCAGTATTTACCAACCCAGCGCGCTTCGGGCGCAAGAAAGGTTTGACCATGATCGCTTTCGAATACCTGCCAGTTGGCCTCGCCGTTCTCGCCGTCGTCGCACGCATCGCCATGTTCCTGCCGCGCCAGCCGAAGTCGCAGAACCAGGCTGCCTGAGCCGCTGTAAATAGGTCGAACACCCGCGCGTATATAGCAATACATACAGCAATACGCGGGTAAAAATTCTTGCGGATTATTCATCCGCGAACTGCCCTATCGCATGGTGGCTGCGCTAGAATGCTTTCGCAATTTCTAGCCAGAAAGCTATTTCGCTAACCAACCACCATTCACGATGCGACTTCCTGTACTGACGATTCTTGCCGCGTTCACCGCGCTGCCCGCGATGGCGGCGCCAACGCCCATCACCCTCGACCAGGCCATGGCCAACCCCGACTGGATCGGCAACCCTGCCGAACAGGCCTGGTTCAGCTGGGACGGCAAGCAGGTCTTCTACAAGCAGAAGCGCACCGGCTCGCAACTGCGCGACACCTTCGAGGCAGTGCAAGGCAAAGAGCCGCGCAAGGTACAGGATGCCGAACTGGCAAAGCTCGACAGCCCGGCTGTCGTCTACAACCGCAACCACACGCGCGCCGTCCTGGTGCGCA
>DAMABW010000578.1:0-2802 GCA_031999925.1 Massilia sp.
GATCCAGGTACGGTTGCCGATCGCCCAGATCCAGTTCAGCAAAAAGGCGCCCCAGCTCCAGCCTTTCACGCCGTCCGGCATCTCGTCGTCCATCTGGCCCGGGCGCCACATGGGCTGGCTGCCAGCCTTGTCGAGCGATACAGCGGGCTGGGCCGCGGCGAGCGGCTTGCCGCACTGGCTGCAAAAGGCGCTGCCTGCAGCTGCCTGGGCGCCGCACGAAGTACAAAACATGTGCATTCCTGATGAGGATGGTGGGCCGGAGCCGGAGCGTCCGATTGTAGGGGATGTTGGCGCGAGGAAAACTATCGAATCCTCACCATGGCGGGATTTTCCATGAGAGGGCGATGCGGATCGCCGCGCTGCGCGGTACTTCATCTATACTGCCGCTCGAGCCCGCACAACGCCGGCAAACCACGGAGACTTTACATGCTGAATCACGTCATGATCGGTTCGAACGACATCGAACGATCGAAACGCTTTTACGATGCGGTGCTGGGCACCCTCGGCGCCGGCGAAGCCATCCGCAACGTCGCATCCTCGGGACACACCCGGCTGTTCTACCGCCACGAGGGCAACAGCTTCGGCGTGAGCGAACCCATCAATGGCGAAGCGGCGACGCCCGCGAATGGCGCCACCATCGGCTTCAAGTGCCACTCGCCGGAGCAGGTGCGGCAGTTCCACGATACCGCGGTCGCCCAGGGTGGCGTCTCGATCGAAGACCCGCCAGGCCTGCGCGAGAGCAACATGGGCTCGCTCTACCTGGCCTATGTGCGCGATCCGGACGGCAACAAGCTGTGCGCGATCTACCGTCCGAAATAAGCGAGGCCTTGTGATGCACGGCGAAGCCCTGTCTCAGCGCATCCGCGCGCTGATCCGTTCGCTGCCGCGTACCGGCATCACGCTCAGCGAGCTGGTGCACCGGGTCGGCAACGACGGCCTCCTGATCCTGACCGCGCTGCTGACGCTTGTCTTCCTGATTCCGATTTCGATACCGGGTGTGAGCACGGTGTTCGGCGCGGCGATCCTGCTGATCGGCGTGGCGCGTCTGCTGGGGCGTGAACTGTGGATTCCGTCGCGCATTGCGCACAGGACCATCGGCACGCGCAAGCTGCGCCCGGTGCTGCGCAAGGCGCTGCCGCTGCTGCATAAACTGGAACGCGTGAGCCGCCCGAACCGCATCGAATGGCTGGTGGCGAATGGCCCGGTGCAGCGCATGAACGATGCGTCGCTGATCCTGGGCGCGGTGCTGTTGATGATGCCGTTCGGGCTGATCCCGTTCAGCAATACCTTCCCGGCGGTGGCGCTGCTGTTCTTTGCCATCGGGCTGCTGCAGCGGGATGGGGTGTGCGTGCTGCTGGGTTATGTGAGCAACGTGGCGACGATCGTGTATTTCGCGTTGCTGATTGGCGGCGGCGGGCTGGCGGCGCGTGAGGTATTCGGGCGCTTGATGGCCTGAGACGGTGGCGCGGCGCGGGGATGGTGGGTTCGAGAACCCACCCTACCGGCATCCCGGAAATGTAGGGTGGGTTCTCGAACCCACCACCCACCACGTCAGAGCGGAAATGTAGGGTGGGTTCTCGAACCCACCGCACGCCACATCAAACCGGGCGATTGCCCATCAATTCGCCCAGGCGCACCGAACGCTCCGGCGCCCAGTCCTTGTTGAAGCTGATCGTCTTTTCCTTGAACAGCATCACCACGGTCGAGCCGAGCAGGAAGCGGCCCATCTCTTCGCCTTTCTTCAGCACCACCGGCTCGCTGTCGTAGGACCAGTCGCAGATGCGCGCCATGCGCGGCGGGTTCACGACGCCGTGCCACGAGGTCGCCATGCTGCCGACGATGGTCGCGCCGACCAGCACCATGACGAAGGTGCCGAACTGCTCCGACTCGAACACGCACACCACGCGCTCGTTGCGCGCGAACAGGCCGGGCACGCCGCGCGCCGTGGTCGGGTTCACCGAGAACAGAGCGCCGGGCACGTAGATCATGCGCGTCAGGCGGCCGTCGCACGGCATGTGGATGCGGTGGTAATCCTTCGGGCTCAGGTACAGGTTGGCAAAGCTGCCGTGCTGGAAGTGCGAGGCCAGCTGGGCATCGCCGCCCACCAGTTCGGTGGTGGTGAAGTTATGCCCCTTGGCCTGCAGGATGCGGTGGTCCTCGATCGCGCCGAACTGGCTGATCGCGCCGTCCACCGGGCAGACGAAATCGGCTTGCGCCAGCGGACGCACCCCATCCTTCAACGGGCGCGTGAAGAACTCGTTGAAGCTGGCGTAGCTGGCGATGTCGGAATTGGCCGCCTCGGCCATGTTGACGCCGTACTTGCCGACGAACCAGCGGATCAGGCGGGTCGTCATCGCGCCTCCGCGCGCGCCGGCGACACGGCCGGCAAAGGAGGTCAGCGCCTGCTTGGGCAGGACATATTGTGGCAGTACTTTAAAGCGGTCGGACACGGTGGAAAACCCCAAACTGTAAGGATGGCGAATTATAAATAAGCGCCGGGCCGGTGCATATCATTCTTTTCACGGCGGTCACGCCTGTTCAGTGTAGCGCATCGGCGCAATTCGGCATGCATGAGACGGATTCGCCCGTGCATGCATATCAAAAAAATATTCTCAGCAGCAACACAAGGCGGAGAAACTCATCGACAATACCGGCTCCTTATCTTGTCTGCCTGATATGTCTTTTCGTCGCACTTCGATCCGCCTGACGCTGCTGGCCGCCGCACTGGCCAGCACCTTCCCGCTGCACGCACAGGAAGCCCCGCAACAGCCCATCGCCAAGGCGGACGACGCCAAGCCCCAG
>DAMABW010000579.1:0-2789 GCA_031999925.1 Massilia sp.
TCAAACGCCCACACTTATCGACTGTTAATTGTTAAAGAACTTATTCGGTACTGCTTGCTGCGTTTCGACAAATCGTTTTGTTTGTCAGCAGCAGAGAAGCGAGATTATGCAGTGTTTCGTTTGCTTCGTCAACTTCTCTTTTTTGCTACGCCGCATTTTCCGCGGCTCCCGCTATACCCGTCAACTACTTGATTTCGTTGTCGTTTTCGCGAGGGACCGAACTATAACAAAGCCACTGCAGAGTTGCAAGGGTCTTTCTGTGTGCTATCGTTGCCGCCGCCTCCACTCATCTATAAGAACAGCGATGCGCATTCCAGAACTGGCCCCATTCCGTAACGACGAACTTGTCGCCACCCTTTCCGCCGCGATCGACAACAAGACCAAGCCGCTTGGCAGCCTGGGCCGCCTGGAAACCCTGGCCCGGCAGATCGGGCTGATACAAGACTCGGTCACGCCCTCGATCGACTCCCCTTCCATATTGGTATTCGCCGGCGACCACGGCATCGTTGCCGAAGGTGTTTCCGCCTATCCGCAGGAAGTGACCTGGCAAATGGTCGAGAACTTCCTGGCTGGCGGCGCCGCCATCAATGTGTTCGCCCGCCAGAACGATTGCGCCATCCAGGTCATCGATGCCGGCGTCAACCACGACTTCGGCCCACGCGATGGACTCGTCGACCGCAAGGTCGGCCCGGGCACACGTAACTTCGCCCATGAGGCCGCGATGACGCCCGGCGAATGCGCGCTCGCCATGGAACACGGCATGGACTTGGCGCGTGAGCTGCCCGGCAACGTGGTCGGCTTCGGCGAAATGGGTATCGGGAACACCACCGCCGCGGCAGCACTGATGCACAAGCTGGCCGATATCCCGGTAGCGGACTGCGTCGGCGCCGGCACCGGCCTCACACCCGACGGCGTGCGCCACAAGCAGGCCGTGCTCGAAGCGGCGACGCAGCGGCATGCCGGCGTCACCGACCCACTCGCCGTACTCGCCACTTTCGGCGGCTTCGAGATCGCCATGATGACCGGCGCCATGCTGCAGGCAGCCGCGCTGCGAAAGGTGCTGCTGATCGACGGCTTCATCGTCACCAGTGCGCTCTTGGTGGCAGCGCGCTTGCAGCCGGCCATCCTCGACTACTGCGTGTTCGCACACTGCTCGAACGAGCAGGGTCACCGCCAGATGCTCGATCACCTGAAAGCGCAGCCGCTGTTGCAACTCGACCTGCGCCTCGGCGAAGGCACCGGCAGCGCGCTGGCCCTGCCTCTGCTGCGCGCGGCCACCAACTTCCTGGCGGAGATGGCGACCTTCTCCTCGGCCCAGGTCAGCACGCGGTCCGACTAAATGCAGCAACTGCGCCTCTTTTTCATCGCGCTGCAGTTCTTCACGCGCCTGCCGATCCCGCGCTGGGTCGGCTTCCAGCCCGAGTGGCTGCAGCATGCGTCGCGCTACTTCCCGCTGGTCGGCTGCGTGGTGGCAGCGGTGGCCGCAGGCGTCTACGCGCTGGCCGCGCTGGTGCTGCCGGCGCCGCTGGCCGCCGTGCTGTCCACCGCCGCGTCGATCTACGTCACCGGCGCCTTCCATGAGGACGGTTTCGCCGATACCTGCGATGGCCTCGGCGGCGGCATGACGCGCGAGCGCGTACTCGAGATCATGAAGGATTCGCGCGTCGGTGCTTACGGCGCCATCGGCATCGTCTGCATGCTGGGCGTGAAGTGCACCGCGCTGGCGATGCTGCCGCCGACGGCCGCCATCGCCGCCCTCTTCCTCGCGCATCCGCTCTCGCGCCTGGCCGCGACTAGCCTGATCTGGCGCATGGACTATGCACGCGACCAGGGCAAGGCCAAGCCGATGGCCCAGCAGATGCACAACGGGGAGTTTGCCATCGCGGCAATCACTGCCTTGCTGCCGGGCGCGGTGCTGGTGGCGACCGGCCTGCTCGCCTTTACCTGGCTGGCAGCCTGTATCGCGGCGGCCGCCTTGGTCGCCTTCTGGCTCGCCCGCAAATTCCAGGCGCGCCTGCAAGGTTATACGGGCGACTGCCTGGGCGCGGTGCAGCAACTGGCCGAGGTCGCGGTCTACCTCGTCGTCGTGGCCAGCCTCGGCCACGCTGCGATCGCCTGATGCGCCTGCTGCTGGTACGCCATCCGCGCCCCGAGGTCGATCCCGGCATCTGTTATGGACGCAGCGATGTCGCCGTCAGCCTGGATGAACTCCTGCGCGTACGCGCCACGCTGCCGTCCCAACTGCCCACATGGAGCAGCCCTTTGCAGCGCTGCGCCAGCCTGGCCCGTGTATTGAATCCGCCGCAGTTGCGCTTCGATGCGCGCCTGGCCGAGATGGACTTCGGTGCCTGGGAACTGCGCAGTTGGGACGACATCGCCCGCATCGAGGTCGACGCCTGGGCCGCCGACTTGCTGCACTACCGCCCCGGCGGCGGCGAATCGGTGCTGGATGTCGCGCGCCGCGTCGCCGCCTTCCTCGACGATCTCTACAAGGAAGACCACGCCGAGGTGCTGGTGGTCTGCCACGCCGGCACCATCCGCCTGCTGCGCGCACTGCACGCGGGACTGCCGCTGGAAGCCGCCGCGCTCGAGGCGGCGCGCACGCCACATCGCATCGCCTACGGCGAAATCCTTGCGTTGGATGACTGACATCGCCGTATAATGACGCCGTTTTGGTGCTCGCGCCCGTGTTCACAGGCGCAGTTAAACGGGAAACACGAAGCTTCATCAAGCCAACGTGTGCTGCCCCCGCAACGGTAAGCAGGTACCGCGTTCACGCGGCAAACCGT
>DAMABW010000580.1:0-2786 GCA_031999925.1 Massilia sp.
GAGCTCGGTCCAGTTCGAGATCGGGAACACGCGCATGTTTTCGCCCGGATGCACGCGGGTGTTGTACAGGTCCCAGAGTTCCGGGCGCTGGGCCTTCGGGTCCCACTGGCCGAATTCGTCACGGAAGGAGAAGATGCGCTCTTTCGCACGTGCCTTTTCCTCGTCGCGGCGGGCGCCGCCGATGCAGGCGTCGAAACCGTGTTCGGCGATGGTTTCCAGCAGCGTCACGGCCTGGGCCGCGTTGCGCGAGTCGGTTGCCGGGTTGCGCAGGCGCACCGTGCCCTTCTTGATCGAATCCTCGACCGAGCCGACGATCAGGCGCTCGCCGAGTTCGGCCACGCGCGCATCGCGGAAGGCGATGACTTCGTCGAAGTTATGGCCGGTGTCGATGTGCACCAGCGGGAAGGGGAACTTGCCTGGGCGGAAAGCCTTTTCGGCCAGGCGCAACAGCACGACCGAGTCCTTGCCGCCCGAGAACAGCAGGGCGGGGTTGCTGCACTCGGCTGCCACTTCGCGCAGGATGTGGATGGCTTCGGACTCGAGGGCGTCGAGATGGCGCGCATTGACATCGGCCAGCACGTTGGTAGTTTCAGAAAGATTCGTCATGAACTGAGCCTTGTATTCTTGAGTTGGCGTACTGAATCAAGCCGCCACGGATTTGATGCGGATGAGTTTGCCGTCGACCACGTGCAGGCCGCATTCCTTGGATTCCGGGTTTTCCCACCACCAGCGGCCGGCGCGCACGTCCTCGCCCGGCTGGATCGCACGGGTGCAGGGTTCGCAGCCGATCGACGGGTAGCCGCGGTCGTGCAGGGCGTTGTACGGCACCTTGTTGGCGCGGATGTATTCCCAGACGTGTTCCTCGGTCCAGTCCGCCAGCGGATTGAACTTGGTCATGCCGTGCGCCGGATCGTCTTCCTGGGTCGACAGGTCCGAACGCGTGGCGGACTGGGCGCGGCGCTGGCCGGTGATCCAGGCCTTGTTGCCGGCCAGGGCGCGGCCGAGCGGCTCGACCTTGCGGATGCGGCAGCATTCGCGGCGCATCTCGATGCTGTCGTAGAAGGCGTTCAGGCCGTTCTGGGCGACGTAGGCATCGACCGCCTCGGTCTGCGGACGGAACAGGGTGATGTCGTGGCCGTAGTGGGCCTTGACCGCATCCAGCACCGCCAGGGTTTCGGCGTGCAGGCGGCCAGTTTCCAGCGAAAAAATGCCGATCGGCAGATTCGCGCGCAGGATCAGGTCGGTCAGGACCATGTCCTCGGCCGCCAGGCTGGAGGCGAACACGGCCGGGGTGTACTCGGCCGCGATGCGCGCGAGGATGGCTTGCGTGTCGGCGACACGGTTGGCGAGATCGCTCATGCTAGGGTTCCCAATGCGCCTCAGATACCGGCGCCGATGTCGGTGTGTTCCGGCTTCGCGTCGCGGTGGGCGCGGCGGAACAGCGGCAGCGGCTGGTCGATCGAGGCCTGGTAGGTTTCCGAGAACACGGTCAAGCCTTTCAGCGCGTCGTGGATCGAACGGTCCTGGCGCGTGGCGTAGGCATTGAAGCCGACGCGCGACATCGAGAACAATTGATCGCGCAGCACGTCGCCGATGGCGCGGAGTTCGCCGGTATAACCCAGGCGCTTGCGCACGTTGTAGGCGATCGAATAGCCGCGGCCATCGCTGAATTTCGGGAAGTCGACCGCGATCACGGCGAAGCGGTCGGCGTCGCCTTTCAGGGCTTCGAAGCGCTCGTCGGCGGCGATCCACACGCCGAACTCGGCGCGCGCCGACAAGGCGTCTTTCTGCGCCAGCCACACGCTCAGCGGAACGATGACCTTGCCTTCCGGGACGACAACCGCTTCCGGCGCCTCGTTTTCTTCGAGGCGCAGCACGCGCCAGTCGTCGGCCACGACTTCACGGCCGCGGATAATCTGTTCGTGAACTACTTCAAGCATGGTCTTCCCCAACCAGTTCGCCCGCCGGGATCGGCGTGGCATACACGTGTTCCTTGAATGGCGCGATGCCCAGGCGCTGCGCGGTGTCGGCGAAGCGTTCGTCTTCGAAACGGTTCTGCACGTACACGTTCAGCAGGCGGCCGATCACTTCCGGCATTTGCCCGGCCGAGAACGACGGGCCGATGATCTTGCCGATGGCCGCGTTGTTGCCCTGGGCGCCGCCGATCGATACCTGGTACCACTCGCTGCCGTCCTTGTCGACGCCCAGCACGCCGATCGAACCGACGTGGTGGTGGCCGCAGGCGTTGATGCAGCCCGAGATGTTCAGTTCGATGTCGCCGATGTCGTGCTGGAAGTCGAGGTCGTCGAAACGCTCGGCGATGGCCGCCGCGATCGGGATCGACTTCGCATTCGCCAGCGAGCAGAAGTCGCCGCCGGGGCAGGAAATGATGTCGGTCAGGAGGCCGATGTTCGGCGTCGCCAGGCCTTTCGATTTCGCCAGCTGCCAGACCTCGAACAGGTCGGCTTGCTTCACATCCGCCAGCACCAGGTTCTGCTCGTGGGTCACGCGCAGTTCGCCGAAGCTGTATTTGTCGGCCAGGTCGGCCACGAAGTCCATCTGCTCGGCGGTGGCGTCGCCCGGCGGCACGCCCGTTTTCTTCAGCGACAGCACGACCGCGGCATAGCCCGGCACTTTATGGGGCTTGACGTTGCGGTCCAGTCAGTTGGCAAAGGCCTTGTTGTCGGCATGCGCGGCCAGCGGGTCGATGCTTTCCAGGGTCGCGTACGGCGGCGCCTCGAAGTAGGCGGCCACGCGGTCGTATTCCTCGCGGCTCAGGGTTTCCG
>DAMABW010000581.1:0-2752 GCA_031999925.1 Massilia sp.
TTGCCGTTGTGGAGGGCGTTCCAGAAATCGTCGGCGCTCCACTTCCCGAGGCCGGTCACGCGGTCCGAGGTGATGTTCGGCGTGTACAGGGTGCCGAAGGGCGTTTCCATGGCGCGTCCGCCGGCATAGGGAGCGCCGCCGCGCGCGGTATGGCAGGCCATGCAGTCGCCGGCGCGGGCCAGGTAGGCGCCGCGCGCGATGTTGGCCGAGGTGGCGGCCCAGGCGTCGGGCGAGGCGGCCGGTACCGATTGTTCGCGCGGCCAGGCCAGGGCGGCGGCAACCGTCAGTGCCGCCAGCACGGCGCCGACCAGAAGGAGAAGGCGCCGGCTCATGGCGCGCTGCCGCAGGCGATCGGCAGCCGCTGCTCGGCGCGTTCGAGCGGACGCAGGTCGGGCGGGGTCGGCTGGCCGGCCAGCCAGGCCGAAATGGCGGACACGTCGCCCGGACTCAGGCGCTCGGCGATCGTCGCCATGCAGTCGGGCGCATGCGCGCGGCGCACGCCGTTGCGCCAGGCGCCGAGCTGGGCATTCACGTAGTCGCGCGGCAGGTTCAGCAGGCCAGGAATGCCGGGCGCCAGGCCGCCCAGGCGTTCGCCATGGCAGGCGACGCAGGCCGGCACTTTCAGGACCGGGTCGCCGCGCCGCACCAACTGCTCGCCGCGCGCCAGCACGGCCGCGGGTTCGCGCGCCGGCGGCGGGGCCGGCACGGCCGGATGCTGGCCGGCGAAATAGTCGGCGATCTCGTGCAGGTAAGGGTCGGACAGGTGGTTCACCATCCAGGTCATCAGCGGATACTGGCGCCGCCCCTCGCGGAAGTTCACCAGCTGGTTATACAGGTAGCCCGAGGGCTTGCCGGCGATGCGCGGGAAATAGACGCCGCCGGCGCGCGTGCCGGCCGAGTCTTTCGGTGCGTGGCAGGCGATGCAGGCGGCGACGCGCTGTTCGAGGGTGTCGGGAATCCGGGGTGGCGCCGGTTGCGCGTGTGCGGGAAGTGCGTAGAGCAGTGAAGTGAACAGTACACCCGCCACGGCCGGCGCCGCGGATGCATGCAGAACGGAAGAGCGGAGCCGGCTGGTCGTCAAATGGTGTTCCTGTGATGGCAGGGCAGGCGCGAAGACGAAAATGATACTGCGCAGAATGATACCGCGCAGTCTGCCTGCGCGGCATCATGTTGCGAAAAAATATAGGAAGGTTGTCAGTGCGACTGCGCCACCGTGCGCGGCGCGATGCCGGCGTTTTTCAGGGCGTCGTCGTAGACGGGCGGGTTGAAGCCTTCGATGCGGCGGTTGCCGATCAGGATCAGCGGCACGCCCTTGCCTTCGAGTTTGCCGAAGGCTTCCTGGGCGGCCGGCGAGTTCTGGACGTCGTAGTCGGCATAGGCGATGCCGCGCTCGTTCAGGTAGGCGCGCGCCTTGGCGCAATACGGACAGGTCGAGGTTCCGTACATCACCACCTTGGTGGCCGGATCCGGGAAGTAGGCCGTGTAGTTGCCTTCGGTGTAGTCACCCTTGAGCCATTGCGGCACGCGCGGTGCGATGGTGCCGATGGCGATGCCGGCAGCGATGATGAGGAGGTAGGAAAAAACGGTCTTCAGGCTTTTCAATGCGGTCTCCCGTGGTCACGTACTGCGCTGGCGTTGTTGCCACAGGAATATTACCGCCTCAATTGTTAAACCGACCCAGTCAACAATGATAGGTTTTCTGCCGGGTTCGCGCGTTCAGGCCGCGGCCGGGTTGGCGCGCCAGTGGCGGTAAATGCGCAGGGCGACATGGGCGTCGTCGGCCGCGTACAGGATCTGCTTTTCCGACAACTGCGGCAGCGCCCAGTTGGTGGTGGTGATGCGCTTCGACTTGCTCAGCGCCTGGGCAAAGAAGCGCGCCACGGCGGTTTTCGCGCCCAGCGTGTTGCGCTCGCCGCGGCGGCGCAGGGCGGTCGACAGATCGATCACGTTGCGGGTATCGATGCCGAGCTTGCCTTGCAGGCGGCGCAGGTCGTCGCCCAGGCCGAAGCCCACTTTCAGGATGTCGGGCGACTCGAGCACGGCGCGCAGCACCGCCAGCAGTTCGGCGCGCAGCGGCGCCGCGCCCACCTGGAACAGGTAGGCCGCGTCGTCGGTGGCCAGTTGCACCAGGTGCGGGCCGGTCGATTTTTCGCCCTTGGCGAAAGTCGGCTTGGACTCGGTGTCAAAGCCGACCACGTCGGCCGCCGTCAAGGCCGCCATCGCGGCGGCGGCATCGTCGGCGGTTTTCACCAGGCGGACGTCGGCCAGGTCGATGCCGACGTAGGGCGGCAGGGTTTCCTCGGCGGGCGCGTCCGCGCCCGTGCTCAAGCTCGTGCTCAAAGGACGGCGCGCTTAGTTGCGCGAGAACTTCGAGGCCAGCTGCTGCAGCTTCTCCTGGCGCAGGCGCGCCGCTTCGGCTTCGGCAGCGGCGGCTTTTTCCGCCTTCTTGCGCTCGGCTTCTTTCTTGAAGCGTTGCTGCAACTGCTCCTTGGCATGGGTACGGTGGGTGTCCGTCACTTCCGCGCCGGCGGTGCCGTCGAGGTCGTAGCGCACGGTCGCCTTTTCCATGGCGCGCAGGTAGCGCATCGAGCCGGTGTGGATGCCCAGGGCGGCGCGCATGGTCTTGCGGTCCAGGCCGGGCATGCGTGCCAGCAGCTGCTTGTCGATGCCGATGGCCAGCGGCAGGCAGTCGCGGAAGGCAGGGAATTGCTGCTGCAATTGCTTGAGCAGGGTGCGTGCCGAAGGGGCCGGT
>DAMABW010000582.1:0-2746 GCA_031999925.1 Massilia sp.
CGACGTCGCCGCCGCCAGCACGATCTGCCCCGCCAGCGGCAGGCCCAGCACGTCGGCGCTTTCCAGGAAAAAGCCGCGCTTTTCCGGCAGGCTGAGCGCGATGTTGCCGGCGCCCTGGGAAGTCGGCACGTCGATCTCGACCTGCGAATAATCCGGATTCAGGGTGGCGTTGAAGACCCAGTCGGCACGCGGGCGCGCGTTGATTTCCAGCCCGAGTCCGGCCTGGCGGCCGCGCGAATGCCCGCCCGGCGCCCTGGCGCGTTCGCTGCGCATGGTCAGTTCGGGGCGCAGTTCGAGGAAGCCGCGGTCGCGCACGGCCGCCACGGTGGCGTCCATGCCTTCGACCTCCTGCAGGTAGCTCAGGCGGCTCAGGGCGTCGATGCGGAACGGGGCGGTCGCCACCAGGGTGCCGTCGGCATGGGGGATGCTGCGCTCGACCAGCACGCGCCAGTTGCGCCCGTCCGCATACGGGAAGCGCAGGTTCGACAGCGGCCAGCGCACTTCCATGCTGTAGCCGTCGGGCAGGAGCTTGACGGCGGCGTCGACCGGAACGTCCGGTCCCAGGTCGGACTCGTCGTTGTCGGCGCGGTGCATGCCGTCGCTGACCACGCCGGCGATGTTGATGCGCACGAACTGGGCCGCGCGCCCATGGCCGGCCGGGTCGATCCAGATGCCGATGAAGTCCTGGTCGGCGCCGACTTTGTCCCGCCGCGCCAGCAAACCGCGCAGCTGCGCCGGATCGCCGTCCCAGGCGCGGATGCCGAACACCAGTGCGTCGTCCTCGACCACCAACTGCACGCTCGTCCTGAGCGCGGCCGGCAGCGCCTCGCCGTCGCGCGGCAAGTGCTTGTGGAAGCCCGTGTGGAGCGGGGCGCGGCGCCAGGCCGCATCGTCCAGCATGCCGTCGATGGTCGGCGTGTCGGCGCGGTCGATGCGCACGGCGCGCAAGCCTCCGGACTCGGACGCCTGCGCGGGTTCGGCGGCCAGCAGCGCCGCAAAGGACAGGCCGCGCACGCGGCGGCCAAGCGTTTGTGTTTTCATTCAGGCAATTATACTGCCCGAATCGCCGCGTTTTCGATCTTTCCGGCGGCGGCCGACTCAGGCGTTGGCGACGCCGAAGCTGGCCTCGAATTCGGCCATGGGACGCGGCTTGCCCAGCAAATAGCCTTGCAGCAGGCGGCAGCCGCGTCCCACCAGGAAGTCGCGCTGCTCGCCGGTCTCGATGCCTTCGGCCACCACGTCGAGTTCGAGCGTGCGCGCCAGGGCCAGGATCGCGTCGACGATGGCGCCGGCGTGGGCTTCTCCCGGCAGATCCTTGACGAAGCTGCGGTCGATCTTCAGTTCGGTGAGCGGAAAGCGCTTCAGGTAGGCGAGCGAGGAATAGCCGGTGCCGAAGTCGTCGAGCGAGAAGCACACGCCGTGCAGGCGCAGCGCATGCATCTTGGCGCAGGCCGCGTCCAGGTCTTCGGCGAACACGCTCTCGGTCAGTTCCAGGAACAGTTGCTGGGGCGGGGCGCCGGTGGCGGCCAGCGTGGCGAGCACGCCGTCGACGAAACCGGGGTCGCGCAGTTGCTGGGCACTGACGTTCACCGCCAGGGTCAGCTCGCGCAGCAGCGGCGTGCCGGCCCAGCGCGCCAGGGCGCGGCAGCTTTCGGCCAGCACCATCGCGCCCAGCGGCACGATCAGGCCGCTCGTTTCGGCCAGCCCGATGAATTCGTCCGGCGGCACCAGGCCGCGCGTGGCGTGGCGCCAGCGCAGCAGCACCTCGGCGCCGGCCAGCCTGCCGTCGACGCCGACCTGCGGCTGGCAGTACAGCTCGAAGCGGTGCTGGCCGATGGCGTCGTGCAGGTCGCCTTCGAGCTCGGCCTGGCGCTCGGCCGCCGCCTGCATGTCGGGATCGAAGAAACGCAGGGTGTTACGGCCTTCTGCCTTGGCCCGGTACATGGCCAGGTCGGCCTGGCGCAGCAACTGGTCGACGCTGTCCGCGCCGGCCCCGGCGCCGAACATGGCCACGCCGATGCTGGGGGTGCTGATGCTGGGCCGGGCGCCCAGCGCGTGCGGCTGGGCCAGGGCTTCGAGCAGCTTGGCGCCGACCTGGCGCGCCTCGTGGATCGCGTCGCGCTCGCTCGTGCCCAGGTCGTCGAGCACGACCACGAACTCGTCGCCGCCGAGCCGGGCCAGGTGGTCGCTGGCGCGCACGGTGCCGCGCAGGCGCAGCGCCACCTCGCGCAGCAGGGCGTCGCCGGCGTCGTGGCCGAGGGTATCGTTGAGCAGCTTGAAGTTGTCGAGGTCGATGAACATCAGGGCGCCGAACTGGCCGTTGCGGTCGCTGCGCGAGAGGATGCGCGACAGTTCGTCGATCAGCAGGCGCCGGTTCGGCAGGCCGGTGAGGTAGTCGTAATAGGCCAGCTCGTGGATGCGCCGCTCGGCTTCCTTGGCGGCGGTCAGGTCGGTATTCGTGCCGGCGATGCGCACGCCCTTGCCGTCGCCGTTGCGCTGGACGAAGCCGCGCGAGAGCACCGGCACGTAGTGGCCGTCGCGGTGGCGCAGGCGGAACTCGACGCTGTAGGTGCTGTCGCTGGAGGCTATCAGCGACGCGACAAAGGCATCGACGCGCGGCATGTCTTCGGGATGCATCTGGGTGCGCCAGGCAACCGGGTCGCGCTCGCCATGCGAATGCGGAAAGCCCAGTATGTCCCACCAGCGTTCGGAATAATGCACCAGGCCGCTGCCGACGTCCCAGTCC
>DAMABW010000583.1:0-2744 GCA_031999925.1 Massilia sp.
GGTCACGCCATGCTGCGGGTGCGATGCCAGGCCCGGGTAGTGCACGGCTGCCACGCGTTCATCCGCTTCCAGCATGCGCGCCAGCGCCAGCGCATTGCTCGTCGTGCGCTCCATGCGCAGCGCCAGCGTTTCGGCGCCCACGGCGATGTGGTGCGCCGCTTCCGGCCCGAGCGAGGCGCCGAAGTCGCGCAGGGCTTTCGCGCGCAATTGCGCCATGCCCTGGTTGGCCGCCGGCTGCTTGCGGAAGTTGTCGGCGATGTTCGGGTAGGCGCTCCAGTCGAACAGCCCGGTATCGGTCAGCGCGCCGCCGAGGGCAATGCCGTGGCCGGCAATCGACTTGGTCAGCGAATTCACGACCAGGCCCGCTCCCACGTCCTTCGGACGGAACAGATACGGCGTGGTCATGGTGTTGTCCACCACGTACAGGATGCCGCGCGCACGGCACAGCTCGCCAATGCGCTTGAGGTCAGCCACCTGGGTACGCGGATTGGCGATCGTCTCGACGAACACGAAACGGGTGTTCGGCTTGAGCGCCGCCTCGACGTTGGCGACATCGGTGGCGTCCACGAAGGACACCTCGACGCCCTGCCCCGCCACCGTTTGCCACAAACTGTTGGTGTTCCCGAACAGGAAGCTCGACGACACGATATGGTCGCCCGCCCTCAAGAGGGCCTGGAACAGCGCGCCAATCGCCGCCATGCCGGTGCCGAAGCACAGGGTCGCGACGCCATCTTCCATCTTCGTGACCTTGTCTTCCAGCGCGGAGACCGTCGGGTTGCCCTGGCGGCCGTAGCGGAAGCCCGGCTCCTTGCCCTGGAACACCGAGGCCAGCTGGCGCGCATCGTTGTAGCCGAATGCGACCGAGGTATGCACCGGCTTGTGCAGCGAACCCTGCTCGATCGTCTTGCGGCGGTCGTTGTGCAGGATGGTGGTGGTGAAACCGTAGTTCTTTTTATCGCTCATGACTGCTTACCCGGCGCTCATTCCGCCGCTACCGGCGGATTCAGGTTCAGCTGGGTGCGCACGGCATCCTCGGCCGGCGCCGGCTTGCCGCCGTTGTGGCGCGCCGATTCCAGGTTATCCAGGTAAGCCGGGGTCACGTCGCCGGTCACGTACACGCCGTCGAAGCACGAGGCCTCGAAGTTGGTCAGCTCCGGGTTCACGTCCGAGATCGAACGCTTCAGCGCGTCGATGTCCTGGTAGACCAGGCGGTCGGCGGTGATTTCCTTGCATACTTCCTCGACGGTGCGGCCATAGGCGATCAGCTCGTCGCGGGTCGGCATGTCGATGCCGTACACGTTCGGGAACAGCACCGGCGGCGCCGCCGAAGCGAAGAAGACCTTGCGGGCGCCGGCTTCGCGCGCCATCTGCACGATCTCGCGGCTGGTGGTGCCGCGCACGATGGAATCGTCCACCAGCAGCACGTTCTTGCCCTTGAACTCGGAGCTGATCGCGTTCAGCTTCTGGCGCACCGATTTCTTGCGCATGCCCTGGCCCGGCATGATGAAGGTACGGCCGATGTAGCGGTTTTTAATAAAACCTTCGCGGTACTCGACGCCCAGTTTCAGCGCCAGTTGGATCGCGGCAGGACGCGAGGAATCGGGAATCGGCATGACGACGTCGATTTCCTCGACCGGGATTTCTTTGCGGATCTTGTCGGCCAGATATTCACCCATTTTCAGGCGGGTGGCGTACACCGAGGCGCCGTCGATCACCGAGTCCGGGCGCGCCAGGTACACATATTCAAAAGCGCAGGGGTTCAGCGATGGATTCTCCGCGCACTGGCGCGCGTGCAACTGGCCATCGTCGCCGATGAACACGGCTTCGCCCGGCGCGATGTCGCGCACGAAACGGAAGCCGATGCCTTCCAGGGCCACCGATTCGCTCGCCACCATGTATTCGATGCCGTGCTCGCCTTCGTTCATGCCCAGGCACAGCGGACGGATGCCGTAGGGGTCGCGGAAGGCCAGCATGCCGTGGCCGGCGATCTGGGCGACGACGGCGTAGGCGCCGCGTACGCGCTTGTGCACCACGCCCACCGCCTTGAACAGGGCCTCGGCGTCGAGCGAATAGCCATTCGCCGCGACCTGGATCTCGTGCGCCAGCACGTTCAGCAGCACTTCCGAGTCGGAATTGGTGTTGATGTGGCGGCGGTCGTTGCGGAACAGGGCGTCTTTCAGTTCGGCCTGGTTCGTCAGGTTGCCATTGTGGGCGAGGGTGATGCCGAACGGCGCGTTCACGTAGAACGGCTGCGCTTCTTCCTCGCTCGACGAGCCGGCGGTCGGGTAGCGGCAATGGCCGATGCCGGTGTTACCCTGCAGCGAACGCATGTTACGGGTGCGGAACACGTCGCGCACCAGGCCGTTGGCCTTGTACATCGAGAACATGCTGCTGTGATTGGTTGCAATGCCCGCCGCATCCTGGCCGCGGTGCTGCAGCAGCAGCAATGCGTCGTACAAGAGCTGGTTGACGGGAGTTTGCGAGACGACGCCGACGATGCCACACATGGTGTGCTCCTAAGAACTGAATGCAGTTACAGAAAGATCAAAACTGAACATGCTGCGCCAGGGCAGCGGGAAGGAAAGGCTTGACGGTGCGCGCGCCGGTCTCGGCCAGGGGCGACAGCAGCGCGTCTTTCCAGAAAGCTTGTTGAGGGATGGAAGTCATCGAGCACAATATGACGGCGGCCAGCACGATTACAACACCGCGCGCCAGGCCGAACAGGCCACCCAGGCCGCGGTCCG
>DAMABW010000584.1:0-2736 GCA_031999925.1 Massilia sp.
AAAAGCCTTACCTGAGCGCAGTTGTTACCCTCGTTTTCGCCGCCTTCGCCGGCTCGGCCTTCGCTGCTGAAGTGCCGGCATCCTTCGACCCGTCGAAGTGCAAGGTCGAATACCCGAAAGCTTCGCTGATGAACGAAGAGCAGGGCGTGACCTCGATGAGTTTCGTGGTCGGCGCCGATGGCAGCGTCATCGATTCGAAGCTGGAAAAATCGAGCGGTTTCAAAGGCCTGGACAAAGCAGCCCAGAAAGGCCTGTCGGCCTGCAAGTTCAAGCCGGGCACCAAGGACGGCTCGCCGGCACAGACCACCACCAAGGTCGACTACGCCTGGAAGCTGGACTAATCTGTCCGTTTGGATGTGGTAGCGAGAACAGCCGGCTGATGCCGGCTGTTTTGTTTTCCGGGCCACCGAAAATGGCCGGGTTGTTACAAATGGCGGAGTAGCGGTTACGCTTCCGTTACGTTCCCTCGTGGAATTGTTTCGATTGTAAGAACTTGCATCAGTACTACTGTGCGCAGGAACGTTTGGCTATAGTGAACTCACACCGAAACAAAAGGAGCACTACCATGAAACGAATCCTCTTGACCGCAGCAGCCGTCCTGATCAGCACCGCAGCCTTCAGCCCGGCACAAGCCTACCAGCCCCATGGCCGTACCGAGGTCATCATCGTGAAGAAGGCGCCGCCTGCGCCGCGCCGCGAAGCTGTGCCGGCCGCACGCCGCGGTTTCGCATGGGTGCCGGGTTACTGGAACTGGTCGGGCAACCGCTACACCTGGGTGAAGGGCCACTACGAGAAAGTGCGTCCGGGCTATGTCTACCAGCGCGCAGAATGGCGCCGTGACCGGAATGGCTGGTACCTGGAGCGTGGTGGCTGGCAGCACGGCGACCGCGTGGCGCCGCGTCATGACCGCGACGGCGATGGCGTGCCAAACCGTGCGGATGCGCGTCCGAACAATCCGAATCGTTACTGATGGAAGAAAGGCCAGCGCAAGCTGGCCTTTTTCATGAATGAGGCTCTTTATACCGCCGGTGCGGTGGGAGCAAGCAGGTCTCGATTGAACAGGAAAATATTCTCGTTGCGCTGGACATAGTCGAAGTTGAAGCGTGCCAGCGCCTTGAAGAAGTTGGTCGACGAACCCTGGAATGGGAGCATCCAGTCGTGCAATTCGATGATCACCAGCGCAAAGCGCCCCAGCCATTCGACATCGCCGTCGAACAACTCGCCTTCGGCGCCCTCGATATCGATCTTCAGGATCAGCGGCGTCGCATTCCCCAGTGACGGTTCGGCCAGGATAGAGCGCGGCGAAATGGATTCGACGATCTGCGCATTGCCGGCTTGTGCCTCGTCGGTCACGGCACTGGTGCGGAAGCCCCAGTCCGAGTGGCCGGGATCGACGATCATGACTTCGCCTTCCTTATTGGCGATGGCGCCATGGAAGTTGAATTTGTTCGGGAAGGCCGCGGTGTTGTGCTCGAGGAGGCGGAAGTTGCTCAACTGTGGTTCCATCGAAAACACGAAGACATTCTCCAGCATGTTCAGGAAGAACACGGCTGAGGCGCCGATGTTCGCGCCAGCATCGATGATCAACGAAGGGCGGTTCTTGCTCTCGCGCTCATGAAACTCGATCAAGGCCTTGCCTTGCGCCCAGTGCTGAAAGGCGTAGTCGTTGTTGCGGAACACCTGGTTGATCACGCCGCGGTCGCCCTCCGAGTCGGCCCGATAGGAGAAGGGAACTTTTTTCCCCGAAAAGTCGATCGTCAGCGTCTCAATATTCATTGTCCAGTCCCATTTAATAGAATGTGTCGGTCGCGCGTCCACAGGCAAACGCGCCCAGAATCAGGCGTGCGCAGCGTGGTGCGGCTTTCCTTGTCCTGGCTGCTCATGATAGCGGTGTAACGACGATTCAAATGCGGGAGGAGACCGGCGAAAGATGGCTATATCGCAGGAAAGCAAGGAGCGCGGGAATTGCCATGGCGCGGAGAAGATCGCTCGTCAAGCAAAAAGGCCACGTGCGCGATGCAGGTGGCCTTTTTCTATACCGCTGAATTCTTGGGGTGGCTGATGGGACTCGAACCCACGACAACAGGAATCACAATCCTGGACTCTACCAACTGAGCTACAGCCACCATTGTCTTGCTTTTTGTCTTCAGTGCTGCGAAGACAGAACAAGATTATACAAACTCCAAAGCAAACTGGCAAATCTAATTGTTAGGTCCGATCAACATTCCTCCGGACGGGCCTGCCGAGACTTCATGCACCGGCGGATCGATGCCGAGCAGGCTGGCGAACGCCGCCGACAAAGCCGCCGCGCTGGCGCTGGTGTAGCCGTCCAGGCGCGCAGGGCCGGACCCACCGTTCGCCAGCCCGGCAGCCGCCAGCAGGCGCGCCAGGTGCCGCGCCACCGCCTCGCCGGTATCGACCAGCGTCACGCTGCGGCTTGTAGTGCGCGCGACCAGCTTCTCGATCGACGCCTGCACCAGCGGATAGTGGGTACAGCCCAGCACCAGGGTATCGGCGCCTTCAATCAGCAGCGGCACGATGAAGCGCGCCAGCAGGGCTTCGGTGGCGTCGGTGTCGAGTTCGCCCAGCTCGATCTGGTCGACCAGGCCGGGGCAGGGTTGCAGCAGGAAGCGGGCGCCGGTGGCGGCGCTGATCTGGTCGCGCAGCTGCAGGAACTTGGCGCCGGCCAGGGTGCGCTCGGTGGCGATCACGCCGACCGTGCCGCTGCGCGTGGCC
>DAMABW010000585.1:0-2733 GCA_031999925.1 Massilia sp.
CCAGGGTCTTGCCGGCGGCGACCTTGATCCAGCCTTCGCTCAGGCAGTATTCTTCGACGTCGAAACGGTCCTTGTCGTTGAAGCGGATGCCGATTTCCTGCTGGAAGACGTCGCGGTTATGGAATGGGCTGCTCGGGTCGATCGAGAGCCGGTCTGGGAGTGGGGGGAGGGTGGCGGTATCGTTCATGGGCCGAATTATCCACCAGAACCGCGCGGCGTACAACGGCGCGCACGCCAGCGCGTAAAATCGCCGTGCTAGACTTTCGTATTCCCCGGTATCGCCACCATGTCCGCGCCCAGCCCCGAACCCCTCCTCGTCGACCTCGCCATCCGCAGCTATGGCGCCACCTCGAGCGACCGCCACGATTTCGCCCAGCTGGTATTGCCGCTGGCGGGCGAGGTGCTGATCGACATCGAAGGCCGGGCAGGGCGCCTCGATCCGCTGCACGGCGCGTTCGTCGCGCCGAGCGCATGGCACGCGCAAAGCGGCGCGCACGGCAACCGCTCCCTGATCGTCGACATCGGGCGCGGCGCCATGGCGCACGAGGCCTTCGAGCGCCTGTCGGGCCAGCCATTCACCCCACTCGGCGCCGGCGCACGCAAGCTGGTCGAGTACATGGGCATCATGCACGAGCGCCAGCCGGTTCACGCGACCCTGCTACAAGGCTGGATTCCGCTGCTGCTCGACACCCTGGTCTTCGACACGCCGCAGCCGCGCTCGCGCCTGGCGGCGCTGCTGGCCCAGGTGCAGGCGCAGCCCGGCCTGGCATGGAGCACCGAGTCGATGGCACACGCGGCGCGCATGAGCGTGAGCCGCCTGCATGCGCTGTTCCGCCAGGAACTCGATACCAGCCCGCATGCCTGGCTGCTGCAACAGCGCATCGAGGCGGCCTGCCGCGAGCTGGCCGGCAGCAATCGCCCCATTGCCGAGGTCGCCCTGCGCGCCGGCTTCTCCGACCAGAGCGCCCTGAACCGCGCCCTGCGCCGCCACCGCGACACCACGCCCGCCGCCGTGCGCCGCGATGCCGGGCCGCGCGCCTAGCGTGCTCTCCTTGCATCAGGGGCAACACAGCCCGTACACTGCTCGCAGGCGACAACCCGCCCTCCCATAAAGGCGCGTGTTTGCCGGAAACGAGACGATTCAACTGGAAGATTGCCTGGCCCGGCAAGGAGAACCCGTGCTTTCCCCCGCTTTATTCTAGACCGTATTCAACCATTCTCCGGCTGGCGCCTATCTGCTGTCGCCCACGCCCGAAGCGACGATCCTGGCGGTCAACGACACCTTCCTGAAGGCCTCGAAGCGCACCCGCGAAGAACTGGTCGGCCTCAGCCTGTTCGTCGCCTTTCCCAGCAATCCCGACGATCCGCTCGATACCAGCGAAGCCGAACTGCGCGCCTCGATCGCACGCGCCGTCGCCAGCGGCGAGGTCGACCGCCTGCCGGCGATCCGCTACCCGATCCCGGTGCAACTGCCCGACGGCCGCAGCGGCTTCGAGGAGCGTTTCTGGAGCGCGGTCAGCACGCCGATCCGCGACGACCAGGGCCGCGTCGGCTGCGTCCTGCATACCACCAGCGACGTGACCGAACAGGTACGCGCGGCCGTCGCCCTGGCCGAGAGCGAAAAGCGCTTCCGCGCCTTGTCGAACGCGGCCTCGGACGTGGTCTACCGCATGAGCCCGGACTGGACCGAGCTGCACCAGCTCGACGGGCGCGGCTTCCTGAAGGACACGCGCGAATCCGACAGCTTCTGGCTCGACGAATACGTGCCGCCCGAGGACCATGCGCTGATCCATGGCGCCATGGACGAAGCGATCCGCACGCGCAGCATCTTCGAGGTCGAGCACCGCGTGCGCCGTGTCGACGGCAGCCGCGGCTGGGCCTTGTCGCGCGCGGTGCCGATGCTCGACGCCGACGGCGCCATCTACGAATGGATCGGCGCGGCCAGCGATATCAGCGAGCGCAAGGAAGCCGAGCAGAAGATGCGCGAGGCCGACCGCCAGAAAGACGAATTCCTGGCCATGCTGGCGCACGAGCTGCGCAACCCGCTGGCGCCGCTCGGCGCGGCGGCCGAGCTGCTGCAACTGCCGGGCCTCGACCCCGGGCGCGTGCGCCAGACCAGCCAGATCATCGGGCGCCAGGTGCTGCACATGACCCACCTGATCGACGACCTGCTGGACGTCTCGCGCGTCACCAACGGCCTGGTCACGCTGGACAAGGCGCCGTCCGACATCGGCCAGGTGCTGACCGACGCGGTGGAGCAGGCGACGCCCCTGATGCGCGCACGGCGCCACCATTTGTCGTGCACGCTGCCCCCGGCCGGCAGCATGGTCGACGGCGACAAGAAGCGCCTGGTGCAGGTGGTGACGAACCTGCTGACGAACGCCGCCAAGTACACGCGCGAGGGCGGCACGATCGCGCTGGCGGCCGAGGTGCAGGACCAGACTGTCGTGGTCTCGGTGCGCGACAACGGCATCGGCATGGCGCCCGAGATGGCGGCGCGCGCTTTCGACCTGTTCACCCAGGCCGAGCGCACGCCCGACCGTTCCTCGGGCGGGCTGGGGCTGGGCCTGGCCCTGGTGAAAAGCCTGGTCGAGCTGCATGGCGGCGCGGTGTCCTGCGAAAGCGAAGGCGTCGGCCGTGGCAGCTGCTTCGCGGTGCGCTTGCCGCTGCTGGCGGGCGCGCTGCCGCAGGCGCATGCTGGCGCCGCCGCCGTGGCGGAGCAGGCCGCCGGGC
>DAMABW010000586.1:0-2722 GCA_031999925.1 Massilia sp.
CGCCTCGGGCACGGACCTCGACTGGTTCTGGCGCGGCTGGTTCTACACCACCGACCCGGTGGACGTGAGCATCGACGGCATCAGCGAATACACGATCAGCTCGCAGAATCCGGAAACCGAGAAAGCCTGGCGCCGCAAGCTGCGCGACGCCGAACCGGTCTCGCTGACCGACCAACGCAACAAGGGCATGCCGCGCCGCGTCGATGCGCATCCCGAGCTGAAGGACTTCTACAACGAGCACGACGACTTCACCGTCACGAACGCGGACCGCAACAAATACAACGAACAGCAGGACAAGCTGGAAGACTGGGAAAAGGCCCTGCTCTCGTCGGGCAAGCACCTGTACCTGGTTGATTTTTCCAACGTCGGCGGGCTGGTGACGCCGCTGGTGCTGGAGATCCAGCTCGCGAGCGGCAAGAAGTACATCGAGCGCATCCCGGCCGAAGTGTGGCGTTATTCGCCGAAGAAGATCACGAAGCTGATCGTCACCGACGAGCCGATGACCAGCCTGGTCCAGGACCCGTACTGGGAAACCGCCGACATCGACCAGAGCAACAACGCCTGGCCGCGCAAGCTGACCCCGTCGCGCCTGGAACTGTTCAAGACCGAACGCGGTGGCAATGACCTGATGAAGGACTTCAATACCAAGCTGAAGACCAAGGAAGAGAAGGACGCCGCTGCCAAGGAAGAGCCGAAGAAGGAGACGGTGCCGCCGGTGCAGTGACAGGCTGACGGTGCAAGGTTGGCGCATGCCTTGGACGATGGCGCATGCATCCGTAGGGTGGGCACCCCGTGCCCACGCGGTACGCACGATTCCGCGAGTCCGCTACCGGGAGGTGTCGCTCGAAACGCTTGCAACGGCCCGTGGCCAAGCTTGATGTTTCGAGCGGGTCATTCCCGCCAACACAAAAAATCACACGTACGTAACCGCGTGGGCACGGAGTGCCCACCCTACGTTAAAGCCGGTATCTGCGCATGGTGCGCGGCTACCGGTTTGTTTCATTTAAAACGACGATATATTCATGAACATGAAACACCTCGCGCGCTCGATCGCGCTGACCCTGGCCCTGGCCGCCAGCGCCCACGCCGCCGACCCATTCGACGACAAGTTCCGCCAGCTCGACGAACTACTGCCGACGCCCACCACCACCCGCACCGCTTCCGGCGCCCCAGGCCACGCCTACTGGCAGCAGCGCGCCGACTACAAGCTGCGCGCCACGCTCGACGAAGCGAAACGCGCCGTCACCGGTTCGGGCACCGTCACCTACCATAACAACTCCCCCGACACCCTGCACTACCTGTGGGTCCAGCTCGACCAGAACATGTTCCGCGGCGACTCGGACAACCGCAACATCTCGACCATCCCGTCGCGCGACGCCTGGCAAAAGGGCGGAGCCGAAGGCGTGAAGTTCGACGCCATCCGCTTTGCCTACGAGAGCCGCGCCTTCGACGGCGGCTTCAAGATCGCCAGCGTCAAGGGCAGCGATGGCCGCGCCCTGCACTACGCCATCAACAAGACCATGATGCGCATCGACCTGCCCCAGCCGCTCAAGCCCGGTGCGAAAGTGTCGTTCGCCATGGAGTGGAGCTTCAACATCCCCGAAGCGAGCGTGATCGGCCGCCGCATGGGCTTCGAGCGCTTCGATAAACAGGACAAGAACGATTTGTTCGAAATCGCGCAGTGGTTCCCACGCATGGCCGCCTACTACGACGTGGCCGGCTGGCAGAACAAGCAATACCTGGGCGACGGCGAATTCACGCTGGAGTTCGGCGACTACGACGTCGAGATCACCGTCCCGGCCGACCACATCGTCGCTTCCACCGGCGAACTGCAGAACGCGGGTGAGGTCCTTACCGCTGCCCAGCGCGAGCGCCTGAAGCAGGCGCGCACCGCGAAGAAGCCGGTCCTGATCGTGACCCAGGCCGAGGCGGAAGCCGCCGAGAAGAGCAAAGCCACCACGATGAAAACCTGGCGCTTCAAGGCGAAGAACGTACGCGACTTCGCCTTTGCCTCGAGCCGCAAGTTCATCTGGGACGCGCAAGGCTTGAAGAGTGGCGACAGCGATGTGCTGGCCATGTCCTACTATCCGAAGGAAGGCAATCCGCTGTGGGAGCAGTACTCCACGCAGGCCATCATCCACACCATCGAGCAGTACAACAAGTACTCCTTCGACTACCCGTATCCGGTGGCGATTTCGGTGAACGGTCCGATCGGCGGCATGGAATACCCGATGATCTCGTTCAACGGCCCGCGCCCGACCAAGGACAAGAAGACCGGCGAGATCACCTATTCGAAGGCGACCAAGTATGGCCTGATCAGCGTGATCATCCACGAGGTCGGCCACAACTACTACCCGATGATCGTCAACTCCGACGAGCGCCAGTGGACCTGGATGGATGAGGGTTTGAACTCGTTCCTGCAATTCCTGGCCGAAGGCGCCTGGGAAGAAGACTATCCGGCGCGCCGTGGCGAGCCGCGCGACATCGTCGATTACATGAAGAGCCGCAACCAGACGCCGATCATGACCAACTCGGAGTCGGTGCTGCAGCGCGGCCCGAACGCCTATGCCAAGCCGGCCACCGCCCTGAACATCCTGCGCGAGACAGTGCTCGGCCGCGAACTGTTCGACTTCGCCTTCAAGGAATACGGCCGCCGCTGGAAGTTCAAGCGCCCGACGCCGGCAGACCTCTTCCGCACGATGGTAGACGCCTCGGGCACGGA
>DAMABW010000587.1:0-2717 GCA_031999925.1 Massilia sp.
CGAGCGGCTGGTCGAACTTGCGGCCGACCTCGCCGGCGAAGGTGAAACGCAGGTAGGTGACGTCGGCGTTGCGCGACTTCGAATGGTAGCGCGACATGTACATGCCGACCAGCGCTTCGGGAATGAACTCGTGCGCGGTTTCTTCCAGGGATTCGCGCACCACCGCCTGCTCCAGCGACTCGTGCGGGTCGAGATGACCGGCCGGCTGGTTCAGCTTGATTCCTTCGCTCGTTTCTTCCTCGATCAGCAGGAAACGGCCATCGCGTTCGATGATTGCGGCAACGGTGACTGACGGTCTGAAGGTATGGGTCATGCGCGTCCTTGGAAATGAGCCGATATTCTACAGCGCGGCGCAAACCGTTGCTCGACAGTACGTGTGCATTGCAGCAAAAAAGCCCGAAGAAGGCCGAATTGATACAAAAAACGTGTGCATCTCGCCTCAGCTGTATCGTATTTACCATCGAAATGCCGAGCGAAATAGACTTGTCATTCTAAGTAGATTCTTGTGCATGTTTACGTGTTAGATTGTGAACACAACATCCATCTGAACGGAGGCGTGCATGAGAATCGGCATTCCGGCGGAGACGCGGCCAGGCGAAACGCGCGTGGCGGCGACTCCCGAAACGGTCAAGAAACTCGCGGGCAAGCACCAGGTTCTTGTCCAGTCCGGCGCCGGGCTGCACGCCGCTGTGACGGATCAGGCGTATGCCGCCGCCGGTGCCAGCATCGTCGGCGCCGACGAGGCCTTCGGCGCCGAGATCGTGCTGAAAGTGCGCGCCCCGAACGAAGCCGAGCGCGCGCGGATGCAGCCGGGTACGGTCGTGGTCGGCATGCTCAATCCTTTCGATCCTGACAACATCGCCGCCATGGCCGGCGCACGCCTGACCGCCTTTGCGCTGGAAGCGGCGCCGCGCATCACCCGCGCCCAGTCGATGGACGTGCTGTCTTCGCAGGCGAACATCGCCGGCTACAAGGCCGTGATGCTGGCCGCAAACACCTATCAACGCTTCATGCCGATGCTGATGACAGCCGCCGGCACCGTGAAAGCGGCGCGTGTGCTGATCATGGGCGTGGGCGTGGCCGGCCTGCAGGCGATCGCCACCGCCAAACGCCTGGGCGCCGTGATCGAAGCGTCCGACGTGCGCCCGCCAGTGAAGGAACAGGTCGAGTCGCTCGGCGCCAAGTTCATCGACGTGCCCTTCGTGACCGAGGAGGAGCGCGAGATCGCGCAAGGCGTGGGCGGCTACGCGCGGCCGATGCCGGCGGACTGGATGCGCAGGCAAGCCGAGTTGGTGCACGAACGCGCGAAGCTGGCCGACATCATCATCACCACCGCCCTGATCCCGGGCCGCCCGGCGCCGGTCCTCATCCGCGAGGAAACCGTGCAGGCCATGAAGCCGGGCTCGGTGATCGTCGACATGGCGATCGAGCAGGGCGGCAATTGCCCGCTGACGGAACTCGGCAAGACCGTGGTCAAGCACGGCGTCACGCTCATCGGCGAACCGAACCTGGCGGCGCTGGTGGCGGCCGACGCCTCGGCCCTGTATGCGCGCAACGTGCTCGACTTCCTGAAGCTGGTGTTCGACAAGGACGACAAATTCCACATCGACCTGGAAGACGAGATCGTGCGCGCCACGCTGCTGTGCCACCAAGGCGAAGCATTACGTAAATAAGGATGCGCAAACAAGGCTCAGAAAATAAAAGGAGACGGGAATGGACATCAGCCACACCATCATCAACCTGATCATCTTCGTGCTGGCGATCTACGTCGGCTACCACGTCGTCTGGACCGTGACCCCGGCGCTGCACACGCCGCTGATGGCGGTGACGAATGCCATCTCCGCCATCATCATCGTCGGCGCCATGCTTGCCGCCGGCCTCACCGAAGGCGCGCTCGGCCAGACCATGGGCACGGTGGCCGTGGCCCTGGCCGCGGTGAACGTGTTCGGCGGCTTCCTCGTCACCCAGCGCATGCTGGAAATGTTCAAGAAAAAGGAACCCAAGGCGGCCGCGCCGAAAGTCGCCGCCGACGAATCCGCCAAGAGCGCCGCCAAGGAGGCCGCATGAACATGATCAGCATGAACATGGTCACGCTGCTGTATCTGGTGGCCTCGGTCTGCTTCATCCAGGCGCTGAAGGGCTTGTCCTCGCCGTCGTCCGCACGCATGGGCAATACCTTCGGCATGGCCGGGATGGCAATCGCGGTCGCCACCACGATTGCCCTGATCTTCAAGCTGCAGGAGCAGTTCGCAAGTGGCCACGCCGGCATGGGCTTCCCGCTGGTGCTGCTGGGCGTGGTGGTCGGCGGGGCCATCGGCGCCTATGCCGCGAAAAAGGTCGAGATGACCAAGATGCCGGAGCTGGTGGCGGCGATGCACTCGCTGATCGGCCTGGCTGCCGTGTGCATCGCGGTGGCCGCCGTGTCCGAGCCCTGGGCCTTCAATATCGCCGAACGCGGCGGCGCGCTGCCTTTCGGGAACCGGCTCGAACTCTTCATCGGCACCTTTGTCGGCGCTGTCACCTTCTCTGGTTCGGTGATTGCCTTCGGCAAGCTCTCGGGCAAGTACAAGTTCCGCCTGTTCCAGGGCGCGCCGGTGCGCTTCGGCGGCCAGCACATCCTGAACCTGGCGATCGCGATCGCCATCATCGCGCTCGGGCTGGTGTTCTGTTTTTCCGATGCGGTGGAGCCGGCCTGGACGCCGTTCGCCATCATGGCC
>DAMABW010000588.1:0-2715 GCA_031999925.1 Massilia sp.
CCGCACGGCACCTTACCTGAGACCATATATGCCATCGTAATTGTTATAATTAGCACGATCGTGCTTGATACAAAGCGATACAAGCCCGCGCACGGTTGAGCGTATCAGCGATTTCGCAATTGCGTTAAACTTAGGATATTTTTCTTAAGATAATCGCAACGAATGACCGGCTCTTCCATCGATAATTCCCAGTTTCGCCGCATCCTGACGCGCAATGTCGCGTTGCCGCTCGGCCTGAGCGTGTTGAGTGCCGGCGTGTTCGTGGCGATCATTGCCTACCTGATCAGCGTGCTGAACTGGGTCGAGCACTCGCAGCAGGTGATCGGCAATGCCACCGAGGTCAACCGTCTCGTGTCCGAGATGGAAACCGGCATGCGCGGCTACCTGCTCACCGGCGACGAAAGCTTCCTCGGCCCGTATGTGGTCTCCAAGCCCAAGGTCGAGGCCGAACTCGAGTCCCTGGTACGCATGGTGAGCGACAACGATTCCCAGACCACGCGCCTGAACCGGGTGCGCGCGGCGCATGCCGAATGGGTCAAGTACACGGACGAGATGATCGAGCGCCGCCGCCGCAACGAGGATGTGCTTGAATCGGTCAAGAGCGGACGCGGCAAGATCCTCACCGACGACATGCGCGCCCAGTTCTCTGCCTTCATCGCCATGGAGCGTACCCTGCTGCAGACCCGCAACGAGGATGCGCGCTCGGTCACCACCTGGTCGGTCGGCTTCTACCTGCTGTTCACCCTGATCGTCGGCGGCATGATGGCGGCCTTTGGCCGGCGCGAATTGGTGCGCCTGTCGAAGTCCTACTCCGACATCCTGGAACACGAGGCCGAGCACAACGCCGAGCTGCGCCACCAGGCCTGGCTGCGTACCGGGCAAACCGAGCTGTCCGCGCGCAGCGCCGGCATCCACAGCCTGGAGCCGCTGGCCCAGGCCGTGCTCGACCACGTGGTGCGCTACGTCGGCGGCAGCGTGGCCGCCATGTACGTGCGCAGCGACGACGGCGTGCTGCGCCGCATCGGCGCCTTCGGTTTCTCGAACGAGGAACAGCGCAACATGGTCATCGAACCGGGCGCCTCGCTGGCCAGCCAGGCCGCCAACGAAAACCGCCTGATCACGGTCGACAACCTGCCCGACGACTACATGAAAGTGGCGTCGAGCCTGGGCGACACGGCGCCGCGCGAAGTCGTGATTGCGCCGATCAACAACTTCGGCAAGGTGAAGGGTGTGATCGAGATCGGCTTCCTGCACGGTATCCGCGACCGCGACGTCGAATTCCTGAAGCTGATCGCCGACAACGTCGGCGCCTCGGTGGCCGCCGTGGTCTACCGCCAGCGCCTGCAGGATGCCCTGTCGGAAACGCAAGCGCTGAACGAGGAACTGCAAGTCCAGCAGGAAGAACTGCGCACCGCCAACGAGGAACTCGAAGAGCAATCGCGCGCGCTGGAAGAATCGCAGTCGAGCCTGGAAAACCAGCAGGCCGAACTGGAACAGACCAACGACCAGCTGGCCGAGCAGGCCCTGAGCCTGGACATGAAGAACGCCGCGCTGACTGAAGCCCAGGAGCAGTTGCGTGCGCGCGCCCTGGACCTGGAACGCGCCAGCCGCTACAAGTCCGAGTTCCTGGCGAACATGTCGCACGAACTGCGCACTCCGCTGAACAGCTCGCTCATCCTGGCCAAGCTGCTGTCCGACAACGTGCCGGGCAACCTGAACGAAGAGCAGGTGCGCTTCGCCCAGACGATTTATTCGGCCGGCAACGACCTGCTGAACCTGATCAACGATATTCTCGATATCTCGAAGGTCGAAGCCGGCAAGCTGGAACTGCTGCCGGAAGACCTGCCGCTGCGCCGCACCGTCGAGGGCCTGGGCCGTACCTTCGAGCCGCTGGCCAAGCAGAAGAACCTGACCTTCAACGTGACGGTCGAACCGAACGTGCCGGCCTCGATCCATACCGACCGCCAGCGCCTGGAACAGGTGCTGAAGAACCTGCTCTCGAACGCCGTGAAGTTCACCGAGCAGGGCGCGGTGAGCCTGACGGTGAGCGCGACCGACGAAGGCTGGGTCCAGTTCACGGTGCAGGATTCCGGCATCGGCATCGCGCCCGAGCAGCAGGAACGCATCTTCGAGGCCTTCCACCAGGCCGACGGCACCACCAGCCGCCGCTTCGGCGGCACCGGCCTGGGCCTGTCGATCTCGCGCGACCTCACCAGCCTCCTGGGCGGCACCCTGGTGGTGTCCAGCACACCGGGCGAGGGCAGCAGCTTCACCCTCAGCCTGCCGAAGAGCGGCGCGGTCGCGGCCACGCCGCCGGCCCCGCGCACCCCGGCGCCGGCGCCGCGTGCGGCGCGTCCGGCACCGGCCCCTGCCGCAGCGCCTGCAGCGGCGACGGAGGCTTCCGAGCAGCCCGCCGCACGCTTCCCCGACGACCGCGAGCAGAGCGCCGAAGGCGTGCGCACCGTGCTGGTGGTCGAGGACGAACCCGACTTCGCGCGCATCCTGTACGACCTGGCGCACGACCTCGGCTACCGCTGCCTGGTGGGCCTGACCGCGGGCGAGGGCCTGGAACTGGCGACCAACGAAAGCCCGGACGCGATCCTGCTGGATATCCGCCTGCCCGACGGTTCCGGCTTGTCGGTGCTGCAGCAGCTGAAGGACAACCCGGCCACCCGCCACATTCCGGTGCACGTGGTGTCGAGCATGGAAAACGGT
>DAMABW010000589.1:0-2709 GCA_031999925.1 Massilia sp.
CTTCGATACGCCGATGTTCCGCCGCTTCCGGGCGCTGGTGAACTGGTGCGTCGAGTTCCGCAAGACCACCATCGTGCTGAGCCTGGCCGTGTTCGCGCTCGGGGTGTTCGGCTTCAAGTTCATCGAGAAGCAGTTCTTCCCGGATTCCAGCCGCCCCGAGCTGATGGTCGAGATGTGGCTGCCGGAAGGGACCAGCTTTGCCGCCAACGAGGCGCTGGTGAAGAAGTTCGAGGCCTTCGTGCGCAAGCAACCGAATGTGGAGAGCATCACCAGTTATGTCGGCACCGGCAGCCCGCGCTTCTACCTGCCGCTGGACCAGATCTTCCCGCAGTCGAACGTGTCGCAGTTCGTGGTGCTGCCGACGAGTGCGGCGCACCGCCAGGAGCTGCTGGTCAAGATCGAGAAGGTCTTCCGCGAGGAATTCCCGGAAGTGCGCGGGCGCGTGAAACTGCTGCCGAACGGGCCGCCGGTGCCTTACCCGGTGCAGTTCCAGGTGGCCGGGCCGGATATCGGCGTGGTGCGCGGCGTGGCCGACCAGGTTAAGGAAGTACTGCGCGCAAATCCGAACGCCGTGGGCGTCAACGATAACTGGAACGAGTCGGTGAAGGTGCTGCGTCTTGACCTCGACCAGGACAAGCTGCGCGCGCTTGGCGTCACGTCCCAATCGGTGCGCAGGGCAGTGAATACCGTTTTGTCCGGCACCACTGTCGGCCAGTTCCGCGAAACGAACGAGTTGATCGACATCGTGGTGCGCCAACCGGTGGAAGAGCGTTCGACGATTACCGTGCTGCGCGATACGAACATCCCGACGGCATCGGGGCGCTCGGTAACCATCGGCCAGGTGGCGCGCGTGGAGTTCGTGTGGGAGCCGGGCGTGATCTGGCGCGAGGGCCGCGAGTGGGCGATCATGGTGCAGTCGGATGTGGTGGCCGGCATCCAGGGGCCGACCGTGTCCGGGCAGGTCAATGAAAAGCTGGCGGACATTCGCGCCAGGCTGCCGGCCGGTTACCGCGTGACGCTCGAAGGCGCGGCGGCCGACAGTTCGGAGGCGGAAGCCTCGATCACGGCGAACGTGCCGCTGGTGCTGTTCATCGTGTTCACGCTCCTGATGCTGCAGCTGCACAGCTTCTCGCGTTCGCTGCTGGTCTTCCTGACCGGGCCGCTGGGCGTGGCGGGGGCGGCGATGGCGCTGCTGCTGTTGAACCGACCCTTCGGCTTCGTTGCCAACCTGGGCGTGATCGCGCTGTTCGGCATGATCATCCGGAACTCTGTGATCCTGGTCGACCAGATCGAACAGGACATCAAGAACGGCGCGGAAGCCTGGGATGCGATCGTGGAAGCCGCGGTGCGCCGTTGCCGCCCGATCTTGCTGACGGCGGCCGCGGCGGCGCTGGCCATGATTCCCTTGTCGCGTTCCGTGTTCTGGGGACCGATGGCGGTGGCGATCATGGGCGGCTTGCTGGTGGCGACGGCCTTGACCTTGCTGTTCCTGCCGGCGCTGTATGCGGCGTGGTTCAGGGTGAAGAAGCCGGTGCGGTAGTCCGGGTGGCGCCGGCACGTAGGGTGGGTTCTTGGACCCACCAATAACAGGCCGGCGCGATGGTGGGTTCGAGAACCCACCTACCCACGCGCTCTCATCGATTGAATATCGGCGCATTAAACCGCAATGGAATGCCCATGAATATCGCCTTCGACATATGCATGAATAACCGCCCCCGCACCCTTGTAAAATTCACTCCCTCTAGTGTCAGAAAATCCAGTAAAATACCGGGTTGAAGTTGTAGCCCCTAAACAATGGAGTGCAGGGCGGCCGGTTTCTACTGTCGGGCGCCCTTTGTTTTTGTGGCAATATGCAATCCTGCGCGAGGATGGCGAAATTGGTAGACGCACCAGGTTTAGGTCCTGACGCCAGCAATGGTGTGGGGGTTCGAGTCCCCCTCCTCGCACCACGAATAATTATTTTTTTGGACGATTTTTACGATGGCAACTGCAGTCGAAACCCTGGATAAACTCGAGCGCCGCTTGACGATCACTTTTCCGCTGAGCGATGTTCGTACGGAAGTTGAAAAACGCCTCAAGAAACAGGCCAAGACCGCCAAGGCGCCTGGCTTCCGCCCAGGCAAAGTGCCTCTGAAAATGGTCGCAGCCCAATACGGCTACCAGATCGAATCGGACGTGCTGAACGACCGCGTCGGCCGCGCCTTCAACGACGCCGCCAACGAAGCTGGCCTGCGCGTTGCCGGTTTCCCGAAGATCGAGCCGAAGCAGGAAGCGCCGGAAGGCATGCTGGCCTTCGACGCGACCTTCGAAGTCTTCCCTGAAGTCAAAGTCGGCGACCTCGCCGGCGTCGAAGTCGAAACCGTCGCCACCGAAGTGAGCGATGCCGAAATCGACAAGACCATCGACATCCTGCGCAAGCAGCGCGTGCACTACCACACCAAGGGCGAAGCTGGCGAACACGGCGACGGCGGCGCAGCCGTTGCAGCCAATGGCGACCGCGTGACCGTCGACTTCGTCGGCAAGATCGACGGCGTGGAATTCGACGGCGGCAAGGCCGAAGGCTACAGCTTCGTGCTGGGCGAAGGCCGCATGCTGCCGGAATTCGAATCGGCCACCGTGGGTCTGAAGGTAGGGGAGAGCAAGACCTTCCCGCTGGCCTTCCCTGAAGACTACCACGGCAAGGACGTCGCCGGTAAACCCGCCGAGTTA
>DAMABW010000590.1:0-2694 GCA_031999925.1 Massilia sp.
GTACAGGGTGCCCGGCACGGCGTCGAGCGGAACGTCGATGGTGACCACGCCGCTGGTGGCGCTGACGGTGAAGCTGCCGCCGTAGGAACCGTACAGATTGATTTCGCAGCCTTCCGGCAGCAGGCCGGCGGCCAGCTTCGACGGGAAGGTGTAGTTGGTCGGGGAGGTCACGGCCAGGCGGTACAGGCTCGGCGCGACCAGCGGGAAGTGGTAGTGGCCGTCGGTGTCGGTGACGACGGTGCTCGGCACGCGGGTTTCGCCATCGGTGTCGAAGACGATCGCGGCTTCGCCCGGACGGCCGCCGTTGCCGTCGCCGGTCACGTCGATCAGGGTCACGGTGGCGCCCGCCAGCGGCAGGTTGCTCTTGCTGTCGAACACGATACCGACCGGGTCGACCAGGATCGAGGCGAACGCCGTCTTGCTGCCGCAGCTTTCGATGCTGGCCATCAGGGTATCGTCGGCCATGACGTCGATGCCGCCATCGCCCGTGCTGGCGGCATCGCTATCCGTGTCGCGGGTGCTGCGGGAGGTGGCTCGCATCGTGCCGGTGCTGGCCGCATTCTCGGTCCAGACTTTCGAGGTGATGTGGAACACGGCGCTGTCGACGTCGGTTTCGTCGGCCAGGTAGCTCTGGGTGTCGCCGGTCTTTTTCGAGGCGATGGTCAGGGTGATGGTGTCGATCCTGGTTGGATCGGCATCGCAGGCCGGCGCAACCGCTTCGACGAACAGCGCGCGGCCGTAGGTGGTGGCCATGGCCGGGGTGGTGTAGTTTGCGTTGGTGAAATATCGGATGGTTTCCGGCTGCATCGCGCGCACGACGTTCGATTGCAGGTTCACATTCTTGCCTTGCGGGTCGGCATAGGCGCCGGTGGCCTGGTTGCGGATCGGCGCGTGGGCGCCGCTGCACAGGACCAGCAGGGTGAACAGGGAAAGCAGGGAACCGAGGAAACGCAAACGATTGTTCATGGCGGCAAACTCAGGAATTCGGGCGTAGAGATCCCTATCCGCCGCCATTGCTGGCGGTGGACAGGGACGTTCTTGTTAATTACTTATTTTTTTGGCGAATGCCGGTGGGTATTACTGCGAGATCTTGACGCCGAAGGTCATCGTCGACGACTGGCCCGGCGACATCGTGCCGATGCTGGCCGACAGGGTGCCCAGCAGGTTGACGATCGGCGCCACGACCGAACCGGTGGTGCTGCCCGGTGCCGAGTGGAAGGTCGTATACGCCGGGATGGTGTCGCGGATCACCAGGGTGTTGACGTCGGTCGCGCCGGTATTGGTGGCGGTGATCTGGTAGCGGATGCAGGCGCCCGGCACCGCGCCGGCGGTGATGTTGTCGGCGCTGAACTCGGTGTCGGCGACGCCGTCGCAGGTCTTGTCCAGGGCTTGCTTCTTGGTCAGGGTCACTTGCACGGCTTCGTTGACGACGTTCACGGCCTGGTGGATGGTGTCGCCCACGTTGGTCGTGCCCGACAGGGCGCGGAAGTACAGCTGGGTGGTGGCCGGGGTGGCGCCGGCGGCAACCGTGACGTCGGCGTACACCAGGCGGTAGGCGCCGCTGTTGACGGTGGCGTTGTTGATGGTGTTGCCGAAGGCATCCTTGAACACCACGGTCCAGCCGCTCGGCAGGTCGGTGTTGGCGAAGGTCGCGCTGGAGCTGGCTGCCAGGTTGAAGGTCTCGTTGCTGCCGCCGGCATTGTTCAGGTACAGGGTGAAGCGGGTGGTCGCACCGGCGGTGGTGGTGTTGGTAATCACGGCGGCCTGCTCCGCGCCTGCGCCCGCGCCCGCTGCGCCGTTGCCCGAGGCGTTGGCGGTGATGTCCATCAGGGCCGAGGCGGTGACGGTGGTGGTGTCCTTGCTGGTCGCGGTCACTTGCGGGTTGAAGGTGCTGGTGGCGGTGACGGTCAGCTCGTTGTTGGTGCCCGCGGCTGCGTTCGCCGGCAGGGTTGCCACGGCAACGAAGCGGAAGGTCTCGCCGGCCGGCAGGCTGCCGGTGCTGGTGATCGGGGTGTTGTTGTCGGCAATGCCGTCGCCGTTGGCGTCGGCGTAGAACACGACGTTGGCCATGGCGAAGTTGCCGCCGTTGGTCGAGCTCAGCGTGAAGGTGTCGGCGCCGTTGCCGGTATTGGTGATGCTGTGCGAGTACACGACCTGTGCGCTGGCGGCGGCATTCTTGGCCGAGCCGTCGCCCATGTCGGCGCTGCCGACCTGCTGCACGACGGTGGTGACGATGTTCGACACGGCGGTGTGGCCGCGCAGCAGCGAGTCGAGGTAGACAGCGCTGGCCTGGTTGGTGATCTCGGTGCCGGCGGCGGTGGTCGCCGCATGCGCGCCCTGGGAAGCGAGCACGAGCATCGATGCCGCGAGCGACAGGCGTGCAGGAGCGTTCAGGCGAAGTTTCATTTTATTTTCCTTTTAAAAACAGTGGTTTACTTCAATTGGTAGCGCTCTTCAGGCGCATGCGGGACTTCACGGTCGCAGCCTGGCCGGGCGGCAGATCGCCCAGATCCCAGCGCAGGAAGCGGTATTCGGATGGAGGGACGACTTCGGTTACCTTCTTGCCGTCGCGTACGACTTCGCGTTTCAGCGGCGCCGGTGCGTAGGTCTTGCCGTCGAGGCTGGCTTCCACCTTGGCGGGGGAGGCCGTGTCCGGGAGGTAAGCCATTCCGCCTGCCGGGACCGGCAACACTG
>DAMABW010000591.1:0-2689 GCA_031999925.1 Massilia sp.
CGCCGGCAAGACCCTGGACCGCAAGGGCAAGCCGATGCTGATCAAGCTGAAGGGCAAGATCGAGGCGTTTTACCGCTGATCGAGCTGGTCGTGAACAACCGAGGCGCCTGATGAGGCGCCTTTTTTTCGTCAGCAATTATTGGTCGGGTGCGCGCTTTGACGCGGCCTCGACCGTACGGTGGGCACTCCGTGCCCACGCGGTACGCACGCATCCACTGGCCACGTGCCGCGCCGTCATCCAACACGCGGCATGGAGAGCATCGCTGGCTCGACTGATCTTTTCGTGCCGTTTCGACGCTCACCGGCCGCCGTGTGAATGGAGCCGCAACCAAGCGGGCGCCTCACCGCGTGGGCTCGAGAGCCCACCCTACAAAAGCATCAGTGCGCCACCAGCTTCAGGCCGATGATCCCCAACGCGATCAGGCCGATCGACCCGAGCCGCACCGCACCGGCCGGCTCGCCCAGCATCCACATCCCGAACACGGCCGTGCCGATGGTGCCGATCCCCGTCCACACCGCATACGCCGTGCCCAGCGGCAGCTCCTTCAGCGCCAGGCCCAGCATGCCGACGCTGCCCAGCATCGCCAGCAGCGTGAAACCGGAGATCACCGGCCGCGTGAATCCTTCCGTGTACTTCAAACCCACTGCCCAGGCCACTTCCAGCAGTCCCGCGATCACCAAGTAAAACCAGCTCATCCCTCACCCTTTCGCGGTCGTCCGCGTGTCGAAAATTCCGGCGCAGTATAGCGCGCCGGCAAAAAATGGACCGGTCTCGGCAGGAATTTCGCGCATCCCTTAAGATGGCCGCCAGCTGAATTTGCACACCCTATTGCACAAGGAGCAAGAATGACGACCCTGTTTGACCCGATCAAGATTGGCGCCCTGGAGCTGCCGAACCGCATCATCATGGCGCCGCTGACCCGCGCCCGCGCCGTCGGCGAAGGCCGCGTGCCGAACGAGCTGATGGCCGAATACTATGTCCAGCGCGCCAGCGCCGGCCTGATCCTGTCCGAAGCCACGTCGGTAACCCCGATGGGCGTCGGCTACGCCGATACCCCGGGCATCTGGTCCGACGAGCAGGTGGCAGGCTGGAAGAAAGTCACCGACGCCGTGCACGCCGCCGGCGGGCGCATCGTCCTGCAACTGTGGCACGTCGGCCGCATCTCGGACCCGATCTTCCTGGACGGCGCCGTTCCGGTCGCGCCGAGCGCCATCAAGCCGGCCGGCACCGTGAGCCTGGTGCGTCCGAAGCGCGAATACACCACCCCGCGCGCGCTGGAAACGGCGGAGATCGCCGAGGTCGTGGCCGCCTACCGCAAGGGTGCCGAGAACGCCAAGCTGGCCGGTTTCGACGGCGTGGAAGTGCACGGCGCCAACGGCTACCTGCTCGACCAGTTCCTGCAGGACAGCACCAACCAGCGTAGCGACGAATACGGCGGCTCGATCGAGAACCGCGCCCGCCTGCTGCTGGAAGTCGCCGACGCCTGCATCGACGTCTGGGGCGCCGACCGCGTCGGCATACACCTGGCGCCGCGCCGCGATTCGCACGACATGGGCGATTCGACCCCGGCCGAGACCTTCGGCTACGTCGCGCGCGAGCTGGGCAAGCGCGGCATCGCCTTCATCTTCGCGCGCGAAGCCGTGGGCGAAGACAGCCTCGGCCCGCTGCTGAAACAGGAATTCGGCGGCCCCTTCATCGCCAACGAAAAGATGTCGGTCGAGACCGCCGAGAAGCTGCTGACCGAAGGCAAGGCCGACGCGATCGCCTTTGGCCTCTGGTTCATCGCCAACCCGGACCTGCCGCAACGCCTGCAGCAAGGCGCCGAGCTGAATCCGCTGCGTGCGGAAGTCATCTACGGCCAGGGCAGCGAGGGTTATACGGACTACCCGGCACTGTCGGCATAAGCTCCACGAGGCGGCCCTGCGCCGCCTTGTTTGAAACGCATAACGCCCGTCAATACGGGCGTTATGCATATATAAGTTCATGGTGCATCCTTAATTGCACTCATGATATTCTTGCGCGATTCTTATTTGTGCCTTTCATGGGCACGTCCTCGAGGAACCGCATTGAATATCTTCGCACCACGCGCGATGGCGCTTGCCATCGCTTCCGCACTTGCCTTCGGCACCGTCCACGCCGCACCTGCCGCCACCGCTCCACGCGCCGAAAACGCCTTCCTTTCGCAACAGGATGCCGCCGCCCGCTCGGCACGCGTGTCGAACGTTGCCTACGCCCTGGAATTCGCCCTCACCGGAAAAGAGACGTTCAGCGGCGTCACCAGCGCCAGCTTCGACCTGCTTGACAACACGGCGCCCCTGACCATCGACCTCGACAAGGCGACCGTGAAATCGGTCACCGTCAACGGCAAGCAGGTGGATGCGAAGTACAACAACTGGTTCGTCACCATTGCCGCCGCCGACCTGGCCAAGGGCCGCAACACCGTCGTCATCGCCTACGAGCGCCTGCACAGCACCAACGGCGAAGGCCTGCACCGCATGGTCGACCCGGTCGATGGCCGCGTGTACACCTATTCCCACTTCGAACCGGCCGCCGCGCACCAGATGTTCGCCGTGTTCGACCAGCCCGACCTGAAAGCGACCTACCAGGTAACGGCTACCGCACCGGCCGACTGGCACGTGGTGTCGACCACCCGCGAAAGCAAGATCGAAGACCTGGGCACCCTGCGCC
>DAMABW010000592.1:0-2678 GCA_031999925.1 Massilia sp.
GGCGGCGAACTCGGCGGCCTGCTCGAGGTCCGCAGCGGCGCCGTGGACCGCGTGCAGAACTCGATCGGCCGTCTCGCGATCGGCCTGGCACAGACCTTCAACGACCAGCACAAGCTGGGCATCGACGGTTCCGGCGCCCAGGGCAAGGACTTCTTCGTCCAGGGCCCGGCCTACGTGGCCGCCGCCGTCGACAACGACCGCACCAGCACCGCCAAAATCGGCGCCGTGGTCACCGACCCGACCAAGCTGACCGACAGCGACTACAAGGTCGAGTCCGACGGCAGCAGCTTCTATGTCACCCGCCTGTCCGACAACAAGAAGACCAAGATCGAGCCCTACGACCCGGCCGGCACCAAGCAGAGCATCGACGGCGTCGAGTTCAGCGTGTCGGGTAACGCCGCCTCGGGCGACAACTACCTGGTGCGCCCGACCGCGCTGGGCGCCTCGAACATGGCGCTGGCCTTGTCGGACGTGAGCGAGATCGCGGCCGGCACGCCGATCGCCACCGCCGCCCCGATCGCCAACAAGGGCACTGGCCAGATCAGCGCGGGCAGCGTGTCGAAGGAATACTTCACCGACAAGCCAACGCTGCCGGTGACGCTGACCTATGACAAGGACAGCGGCAATCTGTCGGGCTTCCCGGCCGGCGCCACCGTGAACGTGACCGTGAACGGCGAAACCAAGAGCTATACCGGCGGCAGCGCCCCGTTCGCGGCGAACGCCAGCTACAGCTTCAGCGGCGTGAACATGAGCATGAGCGGCGTGCCGCAGAACGGCGATACCTTCAGCATCAACGCGAACACCGCCGGCAATGCCGACACCCGCAACATCCAGGCCCTGGGCGCGATCCAGACCAAGAACATCTTCAACGGCGCCAGCGCCACGCTGCAGTCGGCGTTTGCCCAGACCGTCAGCGCGGTCGGCAACAAGACCCGCGAAGTGCAGGTGAACGCCAGCGCCAACGAAGCCCTGCTCAAGCAGGTGCAGGGCGCCGCGCTCGACGTGTCGGGCGTGAACCTGGATGAGGAAGCGACCAATCTGCTGAAGTACCAGCAGGCCTACCAGGCCGCCGGCAAGGTCATGCAGATTGCCAACACCATTTTCGACACGCTGCTGTCGATCGCACGCTAAGCGCGGGCAGCACGAGCGGAGATACACCATGCGCATCAGTACCAAGACCATCTACGAAAACGCCACCTCGCAACTGAACTCCCTGCAGTCGCAGATGGCGCGCACCCAGACCCAGCTGGCGACCAACAAACGCAACCTGACCGCCGCCGACGACCCGATCGCCTCGGCGCGCGCGCTGGAAGTGACGCAGTCGCAATCGCTGAACACCCAGTACGGCACCAACCGCGCGAACGCGAGCAGCTCGCTGTCGCTGGTGGAAAGCGCCCTCAGCAACGGCGCCGACCTGGTCATGGACGTGCAGACCCTGGTGGTCCAGGCCGGCAACGGCACGCTGTCGAAATCCGACCGCCTGCAGATCGCCACCGAAATCGAAGGCCGCATGCAGGACCTGATCGGTATCGCGAATACCGCCGACGGTTCGGGCGGCTACCTGTTCTCGGGCTACAAGGGCACCACGATTCCCTTCGTGCAGACCGACAGCGGCGCGAACTACCAGGGCGACCAGGGCCAGCGCAAGCTGCAGGTCGGCTCCTCGCGCGCGATCGCCATCAGCGATTCGGGCAGCTCGATTTTCGAGAACAACCGCACCGGCAACGGCAGCTACCAGACCACCATGGTCGACGGCAACAAGGGCGGCGCGGTGGCCGGTTCGGGTTCGGTCACCGATGCGAGCAAGCTCACCGGCCACAACTACACGCTGGAATTCAAGGTCGACGGCGACAAGACCACCTACACCGTCACCGACAACAGCACTACCCCGAAAAAGGCCGTGCTGAGCGACGAGCCTTATGTGGCGGGCAAGCAGGTCGCCTTCGACGGCACCTCGCTCACCATCAGCGGCGCCCCGGCCGACGGCGACAAGTTCGAGGTCAAGCCGAGCGAAAAGGAATCGATCTTCACCACCATGACCAACCTGGTCAACGCGCTGCGCGATTCGGGCGAAGACAACACCGCCCTGGCCACCCTGTCGAACAAGCTCAGCACCGCCAGCGAAGGCCTGAAGTCCTCGCTCGACAACATGCTGACCGTGCGCGCCTCGGTGGGCTCGCGCATGAAGGAACTCGACTACCTGGAAGACCAGGGCTCGGACCTGAACATCCAGTACTCGGGCACGCTGTCGAAGCTGCAGGACCTGGACATCGTGAAGGCGATCTCGGACTACGCGACCCAGCAGACCACGCTGGAAGCGGCGCAGAAGTCGTTCAAGACGATGTCGAGTCTGTCGCTGTTCAATTACATTGGCTAAGGCGCGTGATTGGACTGGTGGGTTCAAGAACCCACCCTACGGCTGCCGGACCCTGTAGGGTTCAAGCCGCACGCGGACCTACGGTTGCCCGACCTTGTAGGGTGGGTTCTCGAACCCACCGGGCCGTACCGATGCGTTATCCCGCCGCCCCCGGCCGCAACGGACAATCCGCCCCCAGGTCCTCCACCTTGCGCGCCAGTGCCGCGCGCAATTCACCCAGCCCGGCAATGCGCGCATCGATGTCCGTCAGCTTGCGCTCCAAGGCCGCGCGCAGTTCCAGCCCCGCGTTCGCCGGATCGGC
>DAMABW010000593.1:0-2678 GCA_031999925.1 Massilia sp.
CTGAAGCGCGCGGAAAAGCTGCACAGCAACCGGGAGCTGATCGGCCTGGGCGCGGCCAACCTGGGCAGCGCGCTGACCGGCGGCTTCCCGGTCACCGGCAGCATCTCGCGCTCGGCCGTGAACTTCGCCGCCGGCGCCAACACGCAACTCGCCAGCCTGATCACGGCGGCCCTGCTGGCCCTGGCCCTGGTGGCGCCGACCGGCTGGCTGGCCCTGATGCCGCTGCCGACCCTGGCCGCCACCATCATCGTCGCCGTGCTCGGCATGCTCGACACCACGACCCTGCGCACGGCCTGGCGTTTCGACCGCGTCGACGCGGCGGCGCTGGTGGCCACCGCGGCCGGCGTGCTGGTGCTCGGTGTCGAGGCGGGCGTGGTGATCGGCGTGGCGCTGTCGATGGGCGCCCTGATCTGGCGCGCCAGCCGGCCGCACATCGCGGTACTGGGGCGGATCGCCGGGACCGAACACTTCCGCAACATCGCGCGTTATGCTGCCGACACGGCGCCGGGCCTGCTGATGCTGCGCGTTGACGCCGGCCTGTTCTTCGGCAACGTGGAAGCGGTGAATGCGCGTATCGAGGACGAACTGGCCGCGCGACCGGCCACGCGCCACCTGGTGTTGGTGCTGTCGGCGGTGAACGAGGTCGATACCTCGGCCCTGTTCGCCCTGACCGAGCTGAATGCGATGCTGAAGGGGCGCGGGATCGGGCTGCACCTGGCCGAGGTCAAGGGGCCGGTGATGGACCGGTTGAAGCACAGCGAATTGCTACCCGTATTGCATGGTCGTGTCTTCCTCAGCACAGCCATGGCGTGGGACGCACTTTCCGATGTCAAGCTATTCAAATAGATAGTGATATAGATCAAACGTTCTGGCAAAATTTTTTCAACCTATCAGAAGAGGAGGCTGCCATGTACTGTCTCTATCAGCTCGGCGCCGCGCTTTCACAGTCTTGAACCGGGCCGTGCCATGCCAACACGCGCATCGACCCGGCAGTGGGCCGGGCAAGGCATCCATCGCTTTCCCCCCACACCCATACGCGGCAACGCCCTGCGTCCGCCGGCGCCGGTGCTGGCATTGGCGCTGGCGCTGGCGAGTTGGCCAGCGCAGGCGGTCGACACCAAGGTCAGCGGACGCGTGAACTTCGGCGCCGTCTGGCGCACCGAAGCGCGCGATCCGCACCTGCTGGCAAGCGTCAACGCCCCGGCCATCGGCCTGGTCGGCCTCGGCAGCGGCGGCAACGGCGACGATCCGAACATGAACTTCGGGCGCGGCGACGTGGCCTCGATGGCGCTCAAGGCCTACCTCGACCTCGACCTGCGCGAAGGCCCCTGGTCGGCGCTGGTGCGGGTCAAGGCCTGGCGCGACGAAGGGCTGGAACAGCGCAGGCGGCCCTGGGGCAATACGATCAACGGCTACGCCGCAAATACGCCGCTGGACGACGCCGGCGCCGCGCGCCTGTCGCGCTTTTCCGGCGTGGCCCTGGGCGATGCCTGGCTACAGTACGCGGGGCAATCCGGCGCCATGCGCTACAGCGCGCGCCTGGGCCGGCAGTCGCTGAACTGGGGCGAGCGCTCGATCACGCCGGGCGGACTGGAGGCGCTCAACCCAAAGGATGTGCCGGCCCTGCGCAGGGCCGGCGCGGTTCCCCAGGAGTTGCGGGCGCCGGCGCCGATGCTATTGGGCCGGCTTGAGTTGACGCCCGCCTTCGGTGTCGAGGCCTACTGGCAGACCAGCCACCAGCCGAGCGCGCTCGACCTGTGCGGCACCCTGTGGTCGGCGAACGACTACCTGGCCGAAGGCTGCAACCTGGTAATGTCGGGGCAACCGGCGGTGAGCGACCGGGCGCGCATTCCGCTCGGCGCCTACCAGAAACGCTTGCCGACGCCGGAGGTGAACGGCCCGGAATATGGCCTGGCGCTGTCCTGGAAGCTGGCCGCGCTGGCCCTGGATGTTGGCCTGTACCACGCGCGCTACAACGCGCGCACCGCCTTGCCCAGCCTGCGCCGCAGCACCCGCATCGGCGGTCCGGCCCTGGTCCCGGGCGACCCGGACGGGCACAACATGGCCTATTTCACCGAGTATCCGCAAGACCTGGCGATCACCGCGCTGACCTTCCAGCACAAGCGCGGCAAGGCGCAGTTGTATGGCGAGGCATCGTATCGCCCGCGCCAGCCCTTCATGCTGGCGCCGGGCGACGTGTTGCCGCCTTTCCTGAATGCCAGCGTGCCGGCCTTGCTGCGTGCCGATGCGAATGCGGTACCGCCGGGCGGCATCTATCACGGCTACGACCTGCATCCGATGTCGCAGCTGCAACTCGGCGCCGGGCGCGAATGGCAGTTGGGAAAGGTGGTGCTGGGCGCAACGGCCGAAGTGGTCGGCAAGCACGCCTCCGGCTTGCCCGACCCCGCCGTGCGCCGTTACGGCCGCGCCGATATCTTCGGCGTCGGGCCGGTGAACGGTGCCTGCGTCGTCACGACCGGCAATGCGGCGCGCCAGTGCAGCCTGGACGGGTACGCCAGCACGAATGCCTGGGGTTACCGTGTGCGCGTCGACGCGCGCATGCCGGCGCTGTTGCCCGGGCTGGCCTGCAACGCCAGCCTCGCCTTTGCGCACGACGTCAAGGGCTGGTCCGGCGACTTCCTGCTCAACGAAGGGCGCAAGAATGCCACGCTGGCGCT
>DAMABW010000594.1:0-2648 GCA_031999925.1 Massilia sp.
CAGGCTTTGCAGCGTGTCTTCATAGGGCGCACCGCGCACGGCGATAGACAGGACGTTCTTCAATCCGTCGAAATCCAAGCCTGCTGCGTGTGGCCTCATGTGTGTATCCAATCGCGTGCGTAATTGACTACGCGATTGTAGCTTATGACAATTCCATTTAGCGCTAGGCGAAGCGAGATGTGCGCCACGGGAAACTGCGTTGCCAACCGTGTGTTTGCTTCGTCCGAACACCATTACAATCTTGTCATCATCGTCACGGCAGATGCTGGAAACCACCATGGCCCAAATCCACCCCGCAGGCTGGCGCGAAATGTCGGTCACCGGCGCCGCCGCGCGCGAGATCGAAACCCTCGCCTTGCTCGACAAGCGTTTCACCGACACCCCCTACACCATCTACCACGGCGTGCACTGGACCAACGTCGAACAGGGCTATTCGGTGTACGGCGACGTCGACTTCATCGTGGTCGCGCCGAACGGGCGCATGCTGCTGATCGAGCAGGTGGCCGGCTTCCTGAACGAGACGCGCGACGGCCTGGTCAAGAACTACCAGGGCAAGCCGCGCAAGATCCGCACCCAGATCCTGCACACCATCGAGGGCCTGACCCGGCGCTATCAGGGCGAGCTGTCGATCGACTACCTGCTGTACTGCCCCGACTACATCGTGCGCGACCCGCACCTGGCCGGCATCGACCCCGCCCACATCATCGACTCCACGCGCAAGGGCCGGCTGGCCCAGACCATCCGCGAGGCGCTGCCGCTGACCGACAAGACCGAGGACTACGACAAGGTGACGCGCTTCCTCGGCGACACCCTGAGCCTGCGCCCCGATCCGAGCGCGATGATCGGCTCGGCGGTAAAAATGGTAACGCGCCTGTCGGGCGGCCTGGCGACCTGGGCGCGGCGGCTGGAATTTTCTCCGTTCCGCCTGCGCGTGGTGGGCACGGCCGGCAGCGGCAAGACCCAGCTGGCGCTGGCCGAGTACACCGCCGCCATCGACGCAGGGCTGCGGCCCCTGTACGTGTGCTTCAACCGGCCGCTGGCCGACCACATCGAGCGCCTGGTGCCGGCCGGCGGACGCGTCGCCACCTTCCACATGCTGAGCGATGCCTACATGCGCGCCCAGGATGCGACGCCCGACTATTCCTCGCCCGAGGTGTGGGACAAGATCGAAGGCGCGCTGGCCGCCGCCACGCTGCCCGAGACCTGGCAGTTCGACGTGCTGATCGTCGACGAAGGCCAGGATTTTTCGATCGCCTGGCGCGACATCGTGCTGGGCATGCTGAAGGAAAACGGCCGCGCGATCTGGCTCGAGGACCCGGACCAGAATTTGTACGGGCGCGCCATGGTGCCGCTGCCGGGCTGGGTGGTGCTGCACTCGAACACGAATTACCGCAGCCCGCGCCAGATCGTCAGCATGCTGCAGTCGCTTGGCGCGGCGCGCCAGCCGGTGGAGGCGGGCAGCCCGTTCAAGGGCGCCGACATCGAGGAGCTGACCTATCCCGAAGGCGATGTCGAGGCAATGCTGGCCCAGACCCGGCGTGCGGTGACGCTGTGTTTGCAGGCCGGGTTCGGGCGCCAGGACATCGCGATCTGCTCGTTCCGCGGACGGGAGAAGTCGACCATCCTGAACATGGACAAGCTGAGCGATGCGCACACGCTGCGCTCGTTCACCGGGGCGTATGACCTGTTCGGCAATCCCGTGTTCCGCGAAGGCGGGCTGCTGGCCGAGTCGGTCTACCGCTTCAAGGGGCAGAGCGCGCCTTGCCTGATCTTTACCGAGATCGATTTCGAGGAGATGGACGACCTGGTGCTGCGCAAGCTGTTCGTCGGCATGACGCGCGCGCGGCTGAAGCTGGTGCTGGTGATGAGCGACCGGGCATCGCTGCAGGTGCTGGACCGCAGCAGCGAGGCCTTGGCATGAGGCGCCGTTTCGACAAGGTGGATTTGCCGCTGGAGCAGGTGCGGCGTGTCCTGGAGCCGGGACCGATCGTGCTGCTCAGTTCGTCGCATGCGGGCGAGCGCAATGTGATGACGATGGGGTGGCATACGGTGATGGAGTTTTCGCCGTCGCTGGTGGGCTGCGTGATTGCGTCGTCGAATCACAGCTTCGAGCTGGTGCGCAGCAGCCGGGAGTGCGTGATCAATGTGCCGACCACGGCGCTGGTGGATGCGGTGGTGGGGATCGGGACGTCGTCGGGTAGCGAGGTCGACAAGTTCGAGCGCTTCGGGTTGACGGTCGAGGAAGGGTTCGAGGCGCCGGTGATTCGCGAGTGTTATGCGAACCTTGTCTGCCGACTGCATGACGACAGTTTGGTCGACAAGTACAACTTCTTTATCTGGGAAGTGGTGGCGGCCAGGGTGGCGCAATCGCCCAAGCATCCGGAGACCCTGCATTACACAGGGGCGGGTGAGTTCAGGGTAGCGGGGAAGGTGATCAGCAGGAAGACGAAGGGGATGCTGGCGAAGGATCCGTAATGGTCCGGCCAGCATCGGGTTCGCTATCTGGGCAAGTAGGATTTGAGCGCTCGTTGCATGTCGAGGGATAGCGTGTCCTTGTCCACATACTGATTATGCATCTCGGTCCTCAACTGTTCAGCGCCGCCAAATGCGCGTTCCAGTCTTCTTGCGTAGTCTGCCGCGAGAAGCTT
>DAMABW010000595.1:0-2642 GCA_031999925.1 Massilia sp.
GGCGCACGTGTACGGGCAGGCGCGGCCCGAGCTGATGCAATGGTGCGACCAGCAGCGCGTGCTGCTGCGCCAGTTCGCGTGGACCGAGGCCTGCGCGCACGCCGGCCTGGCGCGAGACGCCATCTACCTGCTGCGGCCCGACACCTACATCGGCCTGGCGGCCGGCACGCCCTCGATCGGCGCGCTCGACGAATACCTGCGCGCGAATGCGCTGACGCTGCAGCGCTGAGGCCGCGACAAAGGATCAGCCCTGCCCGTCCTCGCGCGAAGCGATCAGCGCCACCTTCAGCCAGCCGGGCCAGCGCAGGTCGAAGGCTTTATAGGCGTCGATCACCGATTCCATGTCTTCGCGCTGGGTGATGATGGCGGTCGGGTCGACCGCGCCGGTCCGCACCAGTTCGATCAGGCCGGGGATGTACTTGCGGTGGTTGCAGTTACCCATGCGGATCGTCAGGTTCTTGTTCATCGCACTGCCGATCGGGAAGGTGTTGTCGTCCGGCGGATAAACGCCGATGATCGACAGCGTGCCGGCCTTGGCCAGCGCCTCGACCGCCCAGCGCTGGGCCTGCGACGGCGCCTGGCCGGGACGCCAGTTCTCGCCGTCCGGATGCTGGACCGGGGCGACCGCCTCGACTTCCTTCTTGAATTCCTCGGCCAGTTCGGCCGCCTTCTTTGCGGCCGGCCCATGGTGCGGGCATTCGGCATCCACGCCCACCGCGTCGATGGCGCAATCGGCGCCGATGCCGCCGGTCAGCTGCTGGATCACGGCGACCGGATCTTCCTCGTCGAATTGATCACCTCGGCGCCCTGGCGCCGCGCCATGTCGAGCCGGTCCGGCAGGTTGTCGACAGCCAGCAGGCGGCCGGCGCCCAGCAGCTTGGCCGAAGCGATCGCGAACTGCCCCACCGGGCCGCAGCCGAACACCACCACCGTGTTGCCGGGCTGGATGCCGGCCAGGTCGGCGCCGAAATAAGCGGTCGGGAAAATGTCGGACAGCAGGATGGCCTGGTCGTCGCTCACCGCGTCGGGCAGCTTGATCAGGTTGATGCTGGCAAAGGGCACACGCGCCTTTTCGGCCTGCAAGCCGTCGAAGGGACCGGTTGCCTTCGGTCCGCCGTAGAAGGCGGTGCCGGCCGCCGGGCCGTTCGGATTGGCGTTGTCGCACTGGCTGTAGTGGCCCGAGCGGCAGTACGCGCAGTAGCCGCAGGCGATGGTGGACGGGATCACGACCCGGTCGCCGACCGAGAGGTTGCGCACCTCGCTGCCGATGGCCTCGACGACGCCGACCGCCTCGTGGCCGAGGATGGTGCCCTTTTCCATGTTGCTGAAGGTGCCGCGCACGAAGTGCAGGTCGGTGCCGCAGATCGCGCTGACCGTGATGCGCACGATGGCGTCGCCCGGCTGTTCGATGCTCGGTTCGGGTACGTCGTCGAGGCGGATGTCGCCGACGTCGTGAAATACCACTGCTTTCATGACCTTCCTTTCTGCTGGCATGGCGAATGTCTGGTTGGCGAACTTAACATTCGGGCCACCGTCCAGTGCGCACATTTCCGCAGGTCATCGGCCAGTCATTGGCGCCAGCGCGCACCCCGTCCGACTCGAATTGACGAGCGGCAAAGCTGCGCCGCCCGGGTCCGATTACGCGGAAGATGGTTCGCACAAGATGGCCGGTCGCCGTCGGCTGCGTGCGCCGGCCAGCCCATTCGTCAACCATCATTGGAGCACCATGGACCTCACTGTCAACAACAGCACCACTTCCGCCTTCCTCGTCACCGTCTTCGCCGAACTGCAGGACGGCAGCTTCGTCGCCAAGGTCATGCCGGAAACCGGCGTGCCCTACACCCCCTACTGGGAAAACGAAGTCGACCAGGTCATCGTCTACATTTCGCCGGACGAGGAGCAACTGGCCGCCATCCTGGCCGCCCTGAACGAGCGCCGCCTGCCGTTCAAGGACCTGCAGAACTATGGTTCGGTGGCCGGCGGCACCTCGACGATTCCGGTCTGACACGAGCCGCACGACAAGGCGCAGCCCTGGCGCCGCCAGCGTCCCGATACGTCCGCCGGTGACGGCACCGGTATCGGCGAAGTCTGAGGGCTTGGCTCAGGCGCCGCGCGCCTGGCGCACCGCCGGCGCGCTGCGCGTCACCAGCACCGTGGCGATGCGCCGGTCCAGCACCTCGGCCACTTCGAAGCGCAGCTTGTCGAGTTCCACCGCTTGCCCCACTTCCGGCAGGGTGCCGAAGCGCTCCAGCATGAAGCCGGCCAGCGAGGTGTAGTCGTCGTTCTCGCTCACCAGCGCATCCGTTCCCAGCACTTGCTCCAGGTAATGCAGATCGGCGCTGCCGTCCACGCGCCAGCGGTCCTGCCCTTCCACGCGCACCACCGGCAGTTCGTCTTCGTCGGGGAATTCCCCGGCGATCGCTTCCAGGATATCGATCGGCGTCACCAGGCCCTGGATGGTGCCGTATTCGTCGGCGATCAGGACCACCTGGCCGTGCGAGCGCTTCAGCGTGTCCATCACCTGCAGCACGCCGCTGGCGTCGGGCACGATGATCGGCGGGCGCACGTGGGCCGGGTCGATTTGCCCGCTATGGGTCAGGTCCGCCATCAGGTCTTTCGCGCGCGCCACGCCGAAGATGTCG
>DAMABW010000596.1:0-2642 GCA_031999925.1 Massilia sp.
ATCCGCTGCCGGCAGCGCATCGGTGACCGGCAAGGTCAGCTATGTAGGCAGCCTGCTGGGCGAACAGACCAGGACCGCGACCGCTCGGGTCGTCATCGACAACCCGGGCCTTGCATGGCGCCCTGGACTGTTCGTGAACGTCGCCCTCGTGCGCGGCACGAAGGAGGCTGCCGTTGCGGTCGCAGCCGATGCCGTGCAGACCATTGAGGGCAAAGCCGTCGTCTTTACAAAAGTGCCGAAGGGCTTCCAGGCCCAGCCGGTCACGCTTGGCGCGAGCGACGGTAAGAACGTCGAAATCGTCGCCGGGCTGAGCGCCGGGGCGCAATACGTTGCAACGGGCAGCTTCGTTGTGAAAGCCGAGCAAGGCAAAGGCAGTGCCGAGCACGAACACTGATCGAGGAACCCGACATGTTTGAACGAATTATCCGCTTCGCCATCGAGCACCGATGGCTTGTCATGCTGGGCGTCGTCGCCATGGCGGCCATCGGCATCTACAACTACCAGAAACTGCCCATCGACGCGGTGCCCGACATCACCAACGTCCAGGTCCAGATCAACACGTCGGCCGCAGGCTATTCGCCGCTGGAAGCCGAGCAGCGCGTGACATTCCCGATCGAAACGGTCATGGCGGGGCTCCCCGGCCTGGAAGAAACCCGGTCGCTGTCCCGTTATGGCCTGTCGCAGGTGACCGTCATCTTCAAGGATGGCACCGACATCCACTTTGCACGCCAGCTCGTCAACCAACGAATCCAGGAAGCCAGGGAAAACTTGCCTGAAGGCGTGGTGCCGATGATGGGCCCGATCTCTACCGGCCTGGGCGAGATCTACCTCTGGACGGTCGAAAGCGAGCCGGGTGCGAAAAAGCCCGACGGCACACCGTACACGCCGACCGACTTGCGCGAAGTCCAGGACTGGATCATCAAGCCGCAGTTGCGGCAGGTGCCCGGCGTCACCGAAATCAATTCGATCGGCGGCTTTGAGAAGGAGTACCTGATCGCACCCGATCCGGCCAAGCTCAGCTCCTACGGCCTGTCGCTGTCCGACGTCGTCGGCGCGATCGACCGCAACAATAACAACGTCGGCGCCGGCTATATCGAGCGCCGCGGCGAGCAGTTCCTGATCCGCGCACCGGGCCAGGTGCGTACCCTCGACGATATCCGCAACACGGTCCTCAGCAACGTCAAGGGCGTTGCAATCCGCGTGCGCGACGTGGCGACCGTCGACATCGGACGCGAACTGCGTACCGGCGCCGCGACCGAAAACGGCAAAGAGGTCGTGCTCGGCACGGTATTCATGCTGATCGGCGAGAACAGCCGCGCCGTGTCGCAGGCCGTTGCCGCCAAGATGGTCGAGGTGAACCGTTCGCTGCCCAAAGGCGTCAAGGCGGTGCCGGTGTACGACCGGACGGTACTGGTCGACAAGGCCATCAATACCGTCAAGAAGAACCTGCTCGAGGGTGCGGTGCTGGTGATCGTCATCCTGTTCCTCTTCCTCGGCAACATCCGCGCGGCGATCATCACGGCGATGGTCATCCCGCTGGCGATGCTGTTCACCTTCACGGGCATGGTGTCGTACAAGGTCAGCGCGAACCTGATGAGCCTGGGCGCCCTCGACTTCGGCATCATCATCGATGGCGCGGTGGTGATCGTCGAGAACTGCGTGCGGCGCCTCGCGCATGCGCAGGAGCATCACAAGCGCGACCTGACCTTGGCCGAGCGCTTCCATGAAGTGTTCGCAGCTGCCAAGGAAGCACGGCGGCCGCTGCTCTTCGGCCAGCTCATCATCATGGTTGTGTACCTACCGATCTTCGCGCTGTCAGGCGTCGAAGGGAAAATGTTCCACCCGATGGCCTTCGCCGTGGTTGCGGCCCTGGTCGGCGCCATGATCCTGTCGATCACCTTTATTCCTGCCGCGGTGGCCCTGTTCATCGGTAAGCGCGTCACCGAGAAGGAAAACCGGATCATGGGCATGGCCAAGCGCGCTTATGCGCCGCTGCTCGACAAGGTCATGCGCAACGCGGCACTGGTCATCACGAGCGCGGTCGTCCTCGTCGTCCTGTCAGGGTTACTGGTCACGCGGCTCGGCAGTGAATTCATTCCGAGCCTGAACGAAGGCGACCTGGCGTTGCAGTCGTTGCGCATTCCTGGCACCAGCCTGAGTCAGTCCGTGGAAATGCAGAAAAAGGTGGAAGCCGGCCTGAAAGCGAAGTTCCCGGAGATCGACAGAGTGTTTGCCCGCACCGGCACTGCCGAGATCGCATCGGACCCGATGCCGCCGAACATCTCGGACGGCTACATCATGCTCAAGCCTGAAGCGCAATGGCCAGCACCGAAGAAGAGCCGCGACGAACTGATCACGGCGATCCAGGAAGAGGCCGAGAAATACGCCGGCAATTCCTACGAGTTCTCGCAACCGATCCAGTTGCGGTTCAATGAACTGATCTCCGGCGTGCGCAGCGACGTTGCCGTCAAGGTCTTCGGCGACGACATGGACGTGCTTGCATCGACGGGCAAGGAAATCGCCGAGGTACTGCAGCGCATTCCCGGCGCGGCCGAAGTGAAGGTCGAGCAAACGGGCGGCCTGCCTATGCTGACCGTTAATATCGACCGCGAGAAGACTGCGCGCTATGGTCTGAACATCGG
>DAMABW010000597.1:0-2631 GCA_031999925.1 Massilia sp.
CAACCACGCCGACGGCATTGCGCCCTACAACGGGACGGTGGCCGTGACCGCCAACAGCGCCGCCCTGAGCCCTGATGAGTGCGCAGCGCAGCCGGTGGAGCGCCTGATGCAGGCCTGCGCGGACACCTTCGTCCGGATCGGCGCACGGGCCGCGATGCGCATCGATTGCCGCGCCAACGAACAGGGAGAGTACCTGCTCTTCGACGTCAACATGAAGCCGAACATGACCGGCGCCGGGCGGCCCGGCCGCGACGACCAGGACAGCCTGTCGGCCATCGCCGCGCGTGCGCTCGGCTGGTCGTACCCGGACCTGCTCGCACACATGCTGGCGGGCGCCTGGCGCAACCGCTGATCCCGGCTGGCGCCCCATTCGTCATCGCAGGCCGGCGCTTCGTCGGATAGCGGATGCGGACGGCGCAGCGCTGCGGCACTGTCGGGTTTTCAAGAAAGGAAACCCGACATGAACATGACCTGGATCGTAGCGGCCTGCCTGCTGGCGGCCGGCAGCAGCGCATGGGCAGGCGACAAGGCGCCGGCACAGCGCCAGCTCGAAGCCGAGATCGCGGCCGCCGATGCGCGCCTGTTCGGAGGACTGAACGACCGCGACATCGGCCCGATGAAAGCAGGGTTCAGCCGGCGTCTGGAGTTCTACCACGACCGCAGCGGCTTCACCGGCTACGCCGAGAACATCGCTGCCTTCGAGCGGAACTTCCGGGCGGCGAACCGGATCCGGCGCGTCGCCATGCCCGAAACGGTCGACATCTTCCCGGCCGGCCCGGATCACGCCATGCACATCGGCCGGCACCGCTTCTGCAACCAGCCTTCGCCGGCGGAAAAAGAAGAATGCAGCGTGTACCGCTTTTCCATGGTGTGGGAACGCGAGGACGGCCAGTGGAGACTGCTGCGGGTGCTGAGCTACGGTCATTGACAGAAACGTTGACACGGAGGCCATTCTTAGTTGCACTAGTGAGACAGCAAACCAGCTGCCGGCGCATTCCTTGTTTATTGCTGCAAAGCAAAAATATATAATGCTCGGGACTTATCTATCTACTCACTGGACGGCAAATGGACAATACCTTGATGAATGATGGCGTGCTCGAAGCCCTGGCTTTCAAGCTTGGCAACGAAGAATATGGCATCAAGATCCTGAAAGTGCAGGAAATCCGCGGCTACGAATCCGTGACCCGCATCGCCAGTGCGCCCGAGCACGTGAAGGGCGTGGTCAACCTGCGCGGCACCATCGTGCCGATCGTCGACATGCGCATCAAGTTCAACCTGGGCACGCCGACCTACAACCAGTTCACCGTCGTGATCATCCTGAACATCCAGGACCGCGTGGTCGGCATGGTGGTCGATTCGGTGTCGGACGTGATCTCGCTCACCGCCGAGCAGATCAAGCCGGCCCCGGACATGGGCGGCGCGCTGAACACCGACTACCTGATCGGCCTGGGCACGGTCGACGAACGCATGATCATCCTGGTCGACATCGACCGCCTGATGTCGTCCGAGGAAATGGGCGTCATCGACAGCATCGCGTCCTGACGCGGCGCCGGAGCACACGATGAAGCAGATGAAGGTGGGAACCCGCCTGGCCCTGGGCTTCGCGCTGGTACTGGCCATGCTGGTGGCCGTGATCGTCCTCGGCATCAGCAAGCTCGGCGCGCTGAACGAGGGCACCCGGCTGATGGCAAGCGACGCGTATCCGAAGGTGGTGCTGGCGCAAAGCCTGGCCGACCGCATCAACCGCACCGCGCGCACCGTGCGCGACGTGCTGCTGGTGAACGACGAGGAAGCCAACAAGAAGAACTTCACCGCGCTGGCCACGGCCCGCAAGGAATCCGAGGAGATGTTCGACAAGCTCGGCACCCTGATCAGGTCGGAGAAGGGCGTGCAGAACCTGCAGGCCTACCGCGCTGCCTACGTCGAGTACATCGGGGCGATGGACCAGGTGCTCAAGCTGCATGCGGGCGGCGACCGCGACGCCGCCACCGCCTACCTGATGGGCCCCGCGCGCAAGCTGCAAAGCGCGGTCTTCATCGCCTCGAACGAGGTGATCGAGCACCAGGGCGGCACCATGCAGACCACCTATGACGCGGCCGAGCAGACCTATGTCACCGGCCGCAACGCGATGCTGGCCCTGGGTGCGCTGGCGCTGGTCGCCGGCATCGTGGCCGCCGCGATGATCACGCGCCGCCTCCTGAAGCAGCTCGGCGGCGAACCGGCGTATGCGGCCGAAGTCGCGGGCCAGATCGCGGCCGGCAATCTCGCCGTCGAGATCCACACCGGCGCCAGGGACCGTACGAGCCTGCTGTTTGCGATCAAGACCATGCGCGACAGCCTGGCCGGCATCGTCAGCCAGGTGCGCAGCAGCACCGAGACGATTGCCACCGCCTCGGCCCAGATCAACGCCGGCAACCAGGACCTGTCGAATCGCACCGAACAGCAGGCTTCCTCGCTCGAGGAAACCGCGTCCTCGATGGAAGAGCTGACCTCGACCGTGCGCCAGAACGCCGACAACGCGCGCCAGGCCAACGGCCTGAGCGCCGCGGCATCAAACGTGGCCGTGCGCGGCGGCGACGTGGTGGCGCAGGTGGTCGAGACCATGTGCGCGATCAACGCATCCTCGCGCAA
>DAMABW010000598.1:0-2630 GCA_031999925.1 Massilia sp.
TACCCAGGGGCCTTTTCCGAGGCCCTTTTTATTTCTTTAGCATACGCATTCTCTACTCAGCAATAATGTCTCATTGACATGGTATTAGTGGGGAAGCGCATGCGTCTGCGTCGATTGGTGATGGGCTTGTGCTTGCTGCTCGCTGGCGGCCTGGTGCTGGCCTGGCTTGCCGGTAGTAAACTGGTTGCAGGTGCGCATTACGCAATCGCGCTGCCCGAAGGATTGCCTACGCAAACGGTCACGCTGCCGACCGAGGCGGGGCGCACGGTCGAGGGCTGGTTCCTGCGTGGAAGCGGGAAGGGTGCGGTCTTGCTGTTGCATGGCATCCGGGCCGACCGCCGGCAAATGCTGGGGCGGGCGCGTTTCCTTCACGCGGCGGGCTATAGCGTGCTGCTGATCGACTTGCCGGGGCATGGCGCCAGCGCCGCGCCGCAATTGACCTTCGGTCTGACCGAGGCGGCGGGCGTGAAGGCGGCGCTGGCTTACCTGCGGCGGCAGGCGCCGGGGCAGGGACTGGGCCTGATCGGTGTGTCGCTGGGCGCGGCATCGTATGTGCTGTGCAAGGATTGCGGAACGGTGGACGCGGTGGTGCTGGAATCGATGTATCCGACCATCGAGGAAGCGGTGGAGGACCGCTTGCGCATGCGGCTTGGCGCGCTGGGCGTGCCGCTGTCGAAGCTGCTGTTGTGGCAGTTGCCGCTGCGCCTGGACATCGCGCCCCGGCAGTTGCGGCCGATCGACCACCTGGCCGCGATCCGGGCGCCGGTTCTGGTGGCCTCGGGCGACCGGGACATGCATACGACACTTGCCGAGACGCGCCGGCTGTATGGCGCTGCCGGGCAGCCGAAGCAGTTGTGGGTGGTGCAGGGCGCGGTGCACCAGGATTTGCATGCGTTTGCTCCCAGGCCGTACAAGGAGCGGATGCTGCGTTTTCTCGAGACGGGTTTGCGGGGGCAAGGGCGGTATCCGGCCGAAAAGCAGGATGATGGGTTGATCGATCAAGGATCAGTTGCTGAGATTGATCGATTGATGATGGCTCGATTGATGACGGCTCGATTGATGTGGCTCGATTGAAGCGGGCCTGCGCGGCCATCCTGGCGCTGGTTGGACGCGTGGACGGCGTAGCCGCCGCGTGAGTGCAGCCTGCCGGGTGTAGCCGTCCACCCTACGGCGATCTGGCGATTACGCTTTCTTTTGCACCATGTAGATGAAATGCGAGCGCAAGGGCGGCGCCACTGTGGCGAGGGTTTCGGTGACCAGGGCTGGCAATCCGGCCAGTGTGCGGCTGATAGGTGGCGCCAGCAGCAGGGTGCGGTATTGCTGGTGCTCGCCGGGCCAGAAACTGTCCAGCTCGCTGCGCGTGACGCGGCGCACGTGCGGGTTCTTCGGATTGTTGTAGCGGAAGTCGAAAACCAGGCTCCAGCCGCCGGGCCGCAACACGCGCCACATGTCGGCCGCCAGTTGCTGGCGCACTTCCTGGTCGAGGATGGAGGAAAACACGGTATTTGCCGCGATCAGGTCGGCGCTGGCGCCGGGCAGGGCAGTCAGTGCGCCGCAATGCCAGCGTACCCCGTTTGCGGTGCGCGGCGCGGCCAGGTCGAGCCGGTCTTGCTGCAATTCGGTGCCGACCAGGTTGGCCGGCGTGGCGCCCCAGTCGATCAGCTGGCGCAGGAAGCCGCCGGTGCCGCAGCCGACGTCCACCACCTGCACCTTGGCGAGATCGGTGCCGACGGTGTCGGCCAGCATGCGCGACAGCACGCGCGTGCGCATGGCCTGTTGCAGGACGATGTCGGGCCGGTGCCAGGCGTAGCGGGCGAGCGCGGCGCCGCCATGCCAGCCACGGTAGACGCGCGCAATGCGGTCCTGTTCGCGTTCCTGCTCAGGCGTGTGTTGGCGCTCGGGGTCGCTGCGTTGATCGAGTTGGGCATCCATGCAGCCATCGTCGCGCACCCCACAAGCATCCGGTTTGCGCGCGCTCATGCGGGCGCACGATACGGATCAATTTGCTTAGCAGCATTATGTGCCCAGCAGCATTATTTTCTGCAATCGCCGAGGAAAGGCGCCCGGCCGCAGGGTTTCGGGTTTCCAGCTAAAATTGGTGGCATTACCTTAGCTGGACTTACCCATGAAAATCGCATTCCTCGCCGATCCGCTCACCGGTTTCAAGATCTACAAGGACTCGACCTTCGCCATGATGCGCGAAGCGGCGCGGCGCGGCCACGAAGTCTATGCCTTCCAGCAGCGCGACATGGCGCTGGAAGAAGGCATCGTCACGGCCGAAGTCGCCCGCATCCACCTGACCGGCGACCCCGAGGAATGGTACAAGGCCGACCCGGCCGAGGAAGTGCGCCTCTCGAGCTTCGACGCCATCATCGAGCGCAAGGACCCGCCTTTCGACATGGAGTACGTCTACGGCACCTATCTGCTGGAGCTGGCGGAAAAGCAGGGCGCGCGGGTCTTCAACAGCCCGGCTGCGATCCGCGACCACAACGAGAAGCTGGCCATCGGCCAGTTCGCCGAGTTCACCTCGCCGACCCTGGTGTCGTCGTCGGAAAAGCGCCTGCGCTCGTTCCACGCCAAGCATGGCGACGTGATCTTCAAGCCGCTCGACGGCATAGGCGGCACCGGCA
>DAMABW010000599.1:0-907 GCA_031999925.1 Massilia sp.
GCTCGGCATGGGCATCGATCCGGCCGGTGGGCAAGACCGCCAAACGGCCCAGTTCGTGGTCGAAGTGCTCGCCATGACGGGCTTCGCCTGCCTGCTGTTCTGGAGCGTGTTCAACGGCGCGGCGCACAGCCCGCACCTGATGCTGTTGATGGGCATTGTGTTCGGACTGCTGTTTCGCAGCCTGTCCGGCTTCGTCGTGCGCCTGATCGACCCGAACGAATTCGCCTACCTGCAGGACCGCATGTTCGCCTCGTTCACGGCCGTCGAAACGGGCCTGTTGTCGGCCTGCGCCGTGGCGATCGCACTGGCATCGCTCATTGCCTGGCGCCTGCGCCGCTCCTACGATGTGTTAGCGCTGGGGCGCGACATGGCGGTCAACCTGGGCGTCGCTTACCGGCGCACCGTGATGGCGACGCTGGTCGCCGTCTCGGTGATGGTGGCCGTGTCGACCGCACTGGTCGGGCCGGTGCTGTTCTTCGGCCTCCTTGTCAGCAACCTGGCCTACGTAACGATGGGTAGTGACAGGCACCGCTGGCTGGTGCCGGCAGCCGTACTGTGGGCGGTCATCTTCTTGGTCGGCGGCCAGGCACTGCTCGAGCGCATCCTGAAGCTGAACGCCACGATCAGCATCGTCATCGAATTCGTGGGCGGGCTGTTGTTCCTGTTCCTCGTCACCCGCAGAAAGCAAACATGATCAAGATTTCCGAATTGGGCAAGCGCTACGGCGACACGGTCGTCGTCGATGGCGTCACGCTCGACATCCCCGCCGGCGGCCTGACCGCCATCATCGGCCCGAACGGCGCCGGCAAGTCGACCATGCTGTCGATGGTCAGTCGGCTGCTGCCGGCGAGCAGCGGCAGCGTACTGGTGGACGGTATTGACGCGATGAAGGACGATACCAGGGCGC
>DAMABW010000599.1:917-2621 GCA_031999925.1 Massilia sp.
CAGGGCGCTGGCGAAACGCCTGGCGATCCTGCGCCAGGACAACCACCTGCCGCTGCGTCTGACTGTACGCGACCTGGTGGCATTCGGGCGCTACCCGCACTCGGGCGGGCGGCTGACGCTGGCGGACAAGGAGCAGGTCGAACGCGCCATCGCCTGGCTGAACCTGGTTGAACTGGCCGACCGCTTCCTGGACGAACTGTCTGGCGGCCAACGCCAGCGCGCCTTCGTGGCGATGGTGCTATGCCAGGACACCGATTACGTGCTGCTGGACGAGCCGCTGAACAACCTCGACATGCGCCATGCGGTCGACATGATGCGCATCCTGCGCCGCGCCGCCGACGAACTGGAGAAAACGGTGGTACTGGTCCTGCACGACATCAATTTCGCGTCCTGTTATACCGACCGCATCATCGCCATGCGCGACGGCCGCCTGACCCATTACGGCACGCCAGAAGACATCATCCGTCCCGAGATCCTGAGCGACCTGTACCAACTGGAGATTGCAGTGCAAGAGATTGGCGGGCGCCGCATCTGCATGTATTACCGCTGAGCGGCGCAAGCTCGATGCGGGCGGCCTGCTGCCCTTCCGCGGCGACACGCGATGGTAAGGATAGCGGGTCGACGGCGACCTTCTTCCTGGAGGCTTGTTGGTGTGCTTGGGTGCGGTCGGAGTCTGGAACGTTTCTGTTTTTTTGTTTTTCTGTCGGATTTCGTTGGTTAGTTACGTTTTTATGTTAGGCTGAGGCATGTTCAGTTGAATTGATTTCGTCATGGATACCATTGCTACCTGGGATGCCGATCCCGTCCGTGCATTCAAGGCATTCATCGCCAGCACCGCATTCGCCGAAACCGGCCGCCGCCAGCGTGCCGACGGCACGCTCAGGCTGCTCTCCGCCGAGTCGGCGAAGATCTACCTCTTCATGTTCCAGAACATCGCAAGCTGGTTCGCCGAACAGGGACTCGCCTTCTCCCGGGTCTCGCAGGCCGACCTGCTGCGCTTCATCGGGCGCACGGTGAAGCGCAAACGTGTCCTGAACAGCAAGATCGCCTACCGCTACCTGCGCTTGCTCGAGCGCTGCTACGAACACCTGGGCGCCACGCCAAATCCCGCGCAGACAGCCATCCTTGGCGTCGACCGCGCCCACATGACGAAGGACGAGGCCGGCCGTACCCTGTCGGACGAGCAGTTGGCGCGCTTCTTCGCCGCACTCCCCGCCGACAGCCCGCGCAAGCGCCGCAACACGCCCTTCGACGGCTGGAAGCGCCGCCGCGACCGCGCCATGCAGGTGGTGATCGCGCTGGCCGGGCTGCGCGTCGCGGAAGCGGTCGGCCTGCTCATGTCCGAGGTCGGCAGCCAGGCCGATATCGACGGCGCGATCGTGCTGACCATTACCCCGGACGAAAAGCACGACACCAGCTACGAACACACGGTCACCCTGCCGCGCGAAGGCGTCGACGAACTGCTGCCCTGGCTGCGCGAGCGCGAGGCGATGGCCATTCCCGGTGAATTCGTGTTCCCCGCCAACCTGACCGGCGCCCGGCTGACCCGGAAAACGGTGTACGTGCAGATGCGCGCCACCTTCGAACGGGCCGGCATGGACCTGTCGCGCTCGGGCGGGCGCACCCTGCGCAACACCTTTGCCAAGCAGCAGCTCGACAAGGGCACGCAGCCGGACGAACTGAAGGATGTGCTGGGCCTGGCGC
>DAMABW010000600.1:0-2612 GCA_031999925.1 Massilia sp.
ATCCCGGCACCATCTTCGACATCGCCCTCGCGCGTGTCGAAGAGATCCTGCTCGGGATCACTTGCGCCACCGTCGTGCACTCGCTGGTCTTCCCGCAGAGCTTCGGCCCGGTGATGCTGGCGCGCCTCGACAATGCCCTGCGCGACGCCCGCAACTGGATCGCCGATGCGCTGGCACCGGCCGGCGATGAAAAAAGCGGCGCCGACCGCCGCAAGCTGGCCGGCGACATCACCGAGCTGCGCATGATGGCCGTGCACCTGCCCTTCGACACCTCGCACCTGCGCTGGACCGGGAATGTCATCCACGCCCTGCAGGAACGCCTGGCGGCAATGGTGCCGATGCTGTCGGCCATCGAAGACCGCCTGCTGGCGCTGCGCCAGCTCGGCGCGCTGGAAGAAAACGCGCGCTGGCGCACGCTGCTGGCCGACATCACCGCCTGGGCCGGCACCCGCAAGGACGAGGCGCCGCAAGACCCGCAAGGCCTGCGCGCCGCCATCGATGCCGTGGCGCCCCAGCCTTCGCGCAACAGCAGCTGGCTGGAACTGGTGCAAATGAATCTGGCCGCCCGCCTGCGTGCGCTGATCGACGCCGGCGCCGAGGCCCAGACCCTGCGCCGCCACATTGGCGTGGGCGCGACGGGCGCCTTGCCGCCGGAAGCGCGCCACCTGCCCGGCGTGCCGGCCAACGCGCTGCACCTGGACCGCGGCATGGCCGTGGTCTCCTCGCTGGCGGCGATCATCGCCACCCTGGCCGGCTGCGCCTTCTGGATCGCCACCGGCTGGCCCTCGGGCGCGGCGATGCCGATGATGGCGGCCGTGATGTCCTGCTTCTTCGCCACCCAGGACGATCCGGTGCCCTTCATCAAGGGCTTCCTGGTATGGACGATTTATTCGGTGCCGCTGTCCGCCTTCTACCTGCTGGCGGTGCTGCCGGCGATCCACAGCTTCGAGATGCTGGTGCTGGCCTGCGCCCCCGCCTTCCTGGTGCTGGGCGCGCTGATCGCGCGGCCAAGCACCTTCGGGCGCGCCATGCCCTTCCTGTTCGGTATCGGCGGCACCCTGGCCCTGCAGGACACCAACACGGCCGACGCCGCCTCCTTCATCAACTCGACCCTGGCGCAGTTGGCCGGGCTGGCGCTGGCGGTGCTGGTGATCGGCATGTTCCGCAGCGTCAGCGCCGGCTGGACCGCGCGCCGCCTGCTGCGTGCCGGCTGGAAGGAACTCGCCGCCATGGGCGATGGCCGGCACGTGCCGTCGATGCCGGAGTTTTCCGCACGCATGGTCGACCGCATCGCCCTGCTGACGCCGCGCCTGGCGATGGCCGGCGCCCAGCAAGACCTGCAGGCGGCCGACGCCCTGGTCGATTTGCGTATCGGCCTGAACATGACGCAGTTGCTCGCCGCGCGTCATGAGCTCGGCCGCAGCCAGGCCGCGCTGTGGGCGCTGCTGGAACACCTGTCGCAGCACTTCGATGCGCGTCCGCATGTGGACGCTGGAGAAAATGCGCACCTGCTGGCTTCGATCGACAACGCCTTGCGCTCGGTCAGCGCGGCGCAAGCCTCGACCGCCCAGCGCGACGCCCTTGCAGCGCTGGCCGGCATCCGCCGCGACATGTTCCCCGAGGCGCCACCCTATCAACCCTCGCCCGTACTAGAAAAGGAGATCCGATGATCGGCGAAGTCAGCCTCTACGGCATCTATGTTCCACCGCTGCTATTGCTGGCCCTGCTCGCACTCGTGGTCTCGCGCCTGTTCAACTGGGTGCTGGCGCGCACCGGCCTGTACCGCCACATCTGGCATCCGGCGCTGTTCGATTTTTCGCTGTTCGTCATCGTGCTCGGCGCCCTGGTGTTCTTCGGTTCCAATTTGTTCTGAATCTGATCTGTTCTGCTTATTGTCCTGTTATGTCCAATAAATTTTCTCTTCCGGCAATCGGCCGGGTCGGTATCACCCTGATCGCCGCCGCCGGCGCCGTGTATGCGGGCTGGCAGCTGTGGCGCCATTACGAAGTCGAACCCTGGACCCGCGACGGCCGCGTCAAGGCCTACGTGGTGCAGGTCGCGCCCGATGTCACCGGCCAGGTAACGAAGGTGTATGTGCACGACAACCAGCAGGTGAACGCGGGCGACTTGCTATTCGAGGTCGACCGCGCGCGCTTCGACCTGGCCTTGCGCCAGGCCGAAGCCGCCGAGCAAGCGGCCCAGGCGGCGCTGAACCAGGCCCAGCGCGAATCGCGCCGCAACGTCCAGCTCGACGACCTGGTGGCGCTCGAGACCCGCGAGCAAGGCCAGTCGCGCGTGGAAACCGCACGCGCCGCCCTGGCCCAGGCCGTGGTGAACCGCGACACCGCCAAGCTGAACCTGGAACGCACACAGGTGAAATCGGTGGTCAACGGCTTCGTTACCAACCTCGATCTACGGCCGGGCGCCTACGTCAGCGCCAGCCATCCGGTGATGGCCCTGGTCGACCGCGGTTCCTTCTATGTCGAAGGCTATTTTGAAGAGACCAAGCTGCCGCAGATCCACCTGGGCGACCGCGTGACCGTGTCGCTGATGGGCGCGCAGCAAAAACTCGGCGGCCACGTGGAAAGCTTCGCCGAAGGCATTTCGGATCG
>DAMABW010000601.1:0-2582 GCA_031999925.1 Massilia sp.
ACGGCCCAGGTGCTGCTGGTGGCGGCCGCCCTGTTCGGCGCGGCACTGCTGGTCGGCATCGAGTGGCACACGGCGCTGATCGCCGCGCTCGGGCTGTCGCTGTCGTCGACCGCGATTGCGCTGGCCACCCTGGGCGAGCGCAACCTGATGGGTACCCCGGCCGGCCAGGCCGGCTTTGCCCTGCTGCTGTTCCAGGACATCGCCGCGATCCCGATGATCGCGCTGGTGCCGGTACTCGGCGTGGCGGTGGCCGACAGTGCCCAGGCCGGCGGCTGGCAGAACGCGGCGCGCCTGGTTGCCGTCATCGCCGGCGTCGTGATCGGCGGGCGCTACCTGGTGCGTCCGGCGCTGCGCATCATCGCCAAGGCCGGCATGCGCGAGATCTTTACCGCTTTCGCCCTGCTGCTGGTGATCGCCATTTCGCTCCTGATGCAATGGGTCGGCATGTCGATGGCCCTGGGCGCCTTCATGGCCGGCGTGCTGCTGGCCGATTCCGAGTACCGGCACGCGCTGGAAACCGACCTGGAGCCGTTCAAGGGCCTGCTGCTCGGCCTGTTCTTCATCGCGGTCGGCATGTCGGTCGACTTCGGCGTGTTCCTGTCCAGGCCCCTGCTGATCCTGGGGCTGGTGCTGGGCTTCCTGGCGATCAAGCTGGCGGTGCTGTTCCTGCTGTCCTTCCGCTTCGGTATCGCGCGCGGGCAGCGCTGGCTGTTCGCCTTTTTGCTCTCGCAAGGCGGTGAATTCGCCTTCGTCGTGTTCGGCGCGGCCGCCACGGCGCGCGTGTTCGCACCGGAAACCGGGTCGATGCTGGTGGCGGTAGTCGCCCTGTCGATGGTGTCGACGCCGCTCCTGCTGCTGTTTCACGACAAGGTGCTGGAGCCGCGCTACCGCGGCCAGAACAAGCGCGAGCCGGACGCCATCGACGACAACGAGGACCACGTGATCATCGCGGGTTTTGGGCGCTTCGGCCAGATCATCGGGCGCCTGCTGAACGCCAACCGCGTGAAACTGACGATCCTCGACCACGACCCCGACCAGATCGAACTGCTGCGCCGCTTCGGCTTCAAGGTGTTCTATGGCGATGCCACCCGCGTCGACCTGCTCACGGCCGCCGGGGCCGCCAAGGCGCGCGCCCTGGTGCTGGCCATCGACGACATCGACGACAGCCTGGCCCTGGCCGACGCCGTGCGCGAGAACTTCCCCGATTTGCCGATCCTGGCGCGCGCCCGGAACGTGACGCACCTGTACCAGCTGATGGACCGCGGCGTCACCATCATCGAGCGCGAGACCTTCGAATCGGCCCTGCAACTGGGCCGCCGCGTGCTATGCCAACTCGGCTTCGGCGCCTACCGCGCGCGCGAAGCCATGCTTAAGTTCCGCGAGCACAACCGCGCCAGCGTGGACGCCGTCTACCCCTACTACAAGGACCGCGAACAATACGTCTCGATGGCCAAGCGCGCCCGCGACGAGCTCAACGACATGTTCGCCCGCGACCTGAAGAACATCGACAACGAAACCGACAAAGGCTGGGACTGAAACAACTGGCGCCGTGGGGATGCGTTTGGCGACATGGATGGACGTTTCGTCGCATGGGCATGCCGGCCGAACCGGCGGCTGGCACAGTGGCTGCAACTTAACCCACTTCGCGGAGCCTGCCATGCACCACCTGCTGACCCATACCCCTGCCTACGTCTGGCTGATCCTGGCGCTGGTCGTCACGCGCGGCGTGATTGCCCTGCGCGCGCGCGAGACGACGCTCAGGAAACTGTTCATCATTCCTGGCATCATGCTGCCGGTTGCCTTGCTCGATATCGCACGCAAGTTCGGGCTCGAAGGGCTGCCGCTGAGCGCCTGGGGCCTGGCCGTGGCGGCGGCGATGTGGGCGGTGTGGTCGCGTGGCGGCACCCGGGTTGCGGCAGGCACGGCGCCGGGCCGGGTGCGCGTGGGCGGCAGCGTCATGCCGCTGTTGCTGATGCTGCTGATTTTTGCCGTCAAGTATGTGACGACGGTGATGCTGGTGACGGCGCCGGCCTTGCTGCACGGTGCGGCCGTAACCGCTGTGGCTTGTGCGCTGATGGGCGGCGCCAATGGCTGGTTCTTCGGGCGCCTGCTGCGCGATGTGGTGGATGTGCGGGCAGCCGGGGGCGGCGTGGCGAAAGACGCTGCCGTCGCGGCATGAGGTAGGGTGGGTTCTCGAACCCACCCTACGATGAAAAACAGGCGCCTCAGCGCCTGTTTTTCATGTTGTCATGTCAAGATGGCGAATCAACCCCCCAGCTGCTCGCGCAGCGTCGCGGCGAAGCGCTCCTTGTCGAACAGGCAGATCACGCGTTCCCCGCCCCCCTCGTCCGGCACTTCCAGCACCTCGTTCAGGTCGCGCCGCATGTCGCCGGCCACGCCCTCGTTACGGGTCAGCTTCGGCGAGGGGCGGCGCTGGCGGTCCGAGACCGTCATGATGCTGTCCACGCCGTCGACCACCAGGCCGAAGCTTTCGCCCTCGTGCTCGAGGATCAGGATCTTGCGCTCCGACAGGTCGTCCAGGGCCGGCATGCCGTACAGGCGGCGCAGGGCGACCACGCACA
>DAMABW010000602.1:0-2578 GCA_031999925.1 Massilia sp.
GTAGCCCGCCAGCGGCATCGCCAGGCCGTAGCACAGCATGCCGATGGCGATGATCGAAGCCAGCAAGCTGCGGCTGAAGCCGAGGTCCTCGACCATCGGCAGGAAGAAAGGCCCGATACCGAGACGCATGCCGACGGTCAGGGTGGTCAATAGCGTGGCGGCGGCAACGATGTTCCAGCCGAAGTACCAGGAGCGTGCGGTCATGGATGTTTAGCGGGCAGATTGTGCACAAACGCCGTCGTCGAGACGGTAGTTCAGCGCCACGGCGTACGCGTCGTCCGCATAGCGGGTAACGAGCAGGCCTGTCGACGTCTGGTAGCTTCCGCCATTCCGGGCGCGGTCGGTGAAGCATACCTCCAGGTCCTCGATGCCGTCGCCGTTGACGTCGCGCCGCCCCACGACCTCCAGTGCGTAGAACCAGTCGCCGGGCATGTCGAACACCACGCCGCGATCGGTCGCTGTAGTCGGCTTCATGCCGAAGTCGGCGAAGGTCCGCTGCGCGGGCAAGCGCCGCGGCCCGAAAGAGCTGCGGATACTCGCCAGGGGGAATTTCCCGGCCAGGAACCGGCCCAGGTCCTTGCTGGGGAAATGGCTCGTGAGCGGAGCGGCTTGCGCCGTGCTCATGAATGCCATGCACGCCAGCGTGCGCCAAACGATCACGGATATCTTCATCGCAGCTTTCAATCAAGTAAAACGGAGGCAGTCGCTGTCGTCATGCCGAACGCGATGGCAGCACCCGGCCGGGGCAGGATGCTGCACGAGTACCAATTACTTGCCGATCACGACCGGCGCCTCGAAGCCCAGCTCCTGCATGCGCGGGAGCTGGGTCTTGGCGTCGCCCACCACCAGCCAGACCATCTTCGACGGGTCCAGGTACTTCTGCGACAGCGACTGGATTTGCGGCAGCGTCATCGACTTGACGATGCCTTCGCGGTCCTTGACGTAGTCGGCGCGCCAGTTGTACTTGCTGATGTTATCCAGCATGCCCAGCTTCGCCGCCGCGGTCTCGAAGGCGCGCGCATTGCTCTTGACCAGGTAGTTCTTGGTCGTTTCCAGGTCGGCCGCCGAATAGGTCGACGGATACTCCTGCAAGACCTGCTTCACCAACTGGGCCGATTCGAGCGTGACGTTGCTGCGCACGCCGCTGGCAATGGTGAAGGGGCCGGCGCTGTCGCTGCCCGCAAACGAGGAATTGATGCCGTAGGTGTAGCCCTTGCCCTCGCGCAGTTGCTGGGTCAGGCGCGATGCGAAGCCGCCGCCGCCCAGGATGTAGTTGGTGACCGTGGCCGGGTAAAAGTCGGGGTCGGTCGCCGCCAGCGCGCGGTAACCGATGCGCAGCACCGACTGCTTCGCATCCGGCACGTCGACGAAATAGACGCGGGCCGGCGCCGGCGCGCCCGCCGGGACGGCTGCCGGCAGCGCGACCGGCTTGGCCTTCCAATCGCGGCTGAGCTCGGCCACCGAGCGGGTCACCGTCGCTTTCGGCAAGGCGCCGACCACGTGCATGCGCGCCACCGATGGCGACAGGTTGGCGCGGTAATACGCCTTCAGGTCGTCGATGGTGATCGCATTCACGCTCTCCACCGTGCCCAGGATGTTGCGCGAACGCGGATCGTCCTTGCCGTACACCAGCTTGCCGAAGTTCAGGCTGGCCACGGCATTCGGCTCGGCTTCCTGCTGGCGGATCTGGCTCAGCACGCTCTGCTTGATGAGGGCGAATTCCTTTTCGTCCCAGCGCGGCTGCAGCAGGATTTCCTCGACCAGGTCCAGCGTCGCACCATAATTGCGGGCCAGGGTCGTCACGCTGATGCGGACGTCTTCGCTGCGCGCAAACACATTGATCGAGGCGCCCAGTTGCTGGATCGCTTCTTCGAGTTCCTGCGGGGTCTTCTTTGCCGTGCCCTGGGTCATCAGGCGTGCCATCAGGTTGGCCACGCCTACTTTTTCCGGCTTGTCGAGCAGCAGGCCGCCGTCGATGGCGATGTCGAACTGCACCAGCGGCACTTCGTTGTTCTCGATACCGACCACGCGCATGCCGTTCGCCAGCTTGGTCTCCCACACCTGCGGCACCTTCACCACCGGCGCCGGACCGTAAGGTGGTTCCTCCCTACGGTCGATCTTCGACGGCGTCCGCGCGTATTCGGCGTTCGCGCTCGGATCGACCGCGTTCTCGGCGCCCTGCACCACTTTTTCCTCGACCACGTCGGCCTTGCCCGAGCCGCTCAGGGCCAGTTCCAGCTTGCCGCGCGGGACGAAACTGGTCGCGACATACGGCTTGCCCTTGATGTAGGTGTCGTACACGCGGCGCACGTCGGCGGTGGTCACGGCCAGCGTCTTCCCGATGCCTTCTTCGATGTGGCCCGGATTGCCGGTCAGGTAGTTGTATTCGGCCAGCAGCGCCGATTTGCCGAGCACGCTCGACACCGAGTTATAGAAACGCGTCTCGAGGCCGGCCTTGATGCGGTTCAGGTCGCGCTCCGAAATCCCTTCCTTTTCGAACTTGGCAAAGGCCTTGTCGATCGAGGACGCCACGTCGTCGAGCGGCTTGCCTTCGAAGGCGCGCACCTTCAGCATGAAC